>DASUPA010000184.1:0-6356 GCA_036276335.1 Candidatus Methylomirabilota bacterium
ACCATGGTGGCGCTCATCCGCCGCGTGCGAGACGAGCTGGGCCTGGCCGTCGTGTGGATCGAGCACGCCGTGCGCGCGCTGATGGGCTGCGTCGAGCGCGTGGTGGTGCTGCACCAGGGCCGGAAGCTCGCGGACGGGCCGCCGGCCGAGGTGGCACGCGACCCGGCCGTCCTCGAGGTCTACCTGGGCGCCAACCGGTGAGCGTGTCGCTCTCGGTCCGCGGGCTCCGCGCGGGCTACGGCGCGCTCCGCGTGCTCGACGGCATCGACCTCGAGGTCGCGGCGGGTGGGCTCATCGCCGTCGTGGGCCCCAACGGCGCCGGCAAGACGACGCTGCTGCGGGCGCTGTCCGGCCTGATCCAGTGGGTGGGCGACGTGCGCCTCGACGGCGCACGGCTTCCCGCGACGCCCGCCGCGATCGTGGCGCGGGGGGTCGGCCACGTTCCGGAGGGACGGGAGCTCTTCCCCGGGATGTCCGTGCGCGAGCACCTCGAGCTCGGAGCCTGGTCGCTGCCGGGCCGCCTGCGCGCGGCGCGGCTGGAGGAGGTCATCGGGGTCTTCCCCCGCCTCGCGGAGCGGCGGCGCCAGCTCGCCGGCTCTCTGAGCGGGGGCGAGCAGCAGATGCTCGCGATCGCGCGCGCCCTCATGAGCCGCCCGCGCCTCCTGATGCTCGACGAGCCGTCGCTCGGGCTCGCGCCACGCATGGTCGACGAGCTGCTGGCCGTCGTGCGCCGCCTCCACCAGGACGGCGTCACGATCCTCCTCGTGGAGCAGCACGTGGCCCAGGCGCTGGCCATGGCCGACGAGGCGTACGTCATGGAGCGCGGGCGCGTGGTGAGCCGCGGGCCCGGCCCCGCGCTCCTCGCCTCCGACGCGGTGCGCGCCGCCTACCTGGGCACCGGCGGCCGGCCCGACGCGTCCACCGTCTGACCCCTCGGCAAACGTTTGCCCACGCCGGCCGTCCGCTGGCTCGTCGTGCGATACTTCGATCGATGCTGAGCGAAGCCGAAGCGAACATCGCTCGCGAGCGTGCCGCCTCTCAGCAGGCCGACATCGACCGCGCCCGCCTGGCCGCGATCGTGGAGTCCTCCGACGACGCGATCGTCAGCAAGACGCTCGACGGCGTCATCACGTCGTGGAACCCCGGTGCGGAGCGGATGTTCGGGTGGACGGCCGCGGAGGCGGTGGGCCGCCACATCACGCTGATCATCCCGAAGGAGCGGCACGGCGAGGAAGCGGACGTGCTGGCCGCGCTCCGCCGCGGCGAGCGCGTGGACCACTTCGAGACCGTGCGCGTCGCGAAGGACGGGCACCTGCTCAGCGTGTCGCTGACGGTGTCGCCGATCCGGGATGCCACCGGCCGCGTCGTCGGCGCCTCCAAGATCGCTCGCGACATCACCGCGCGGCAGCAGGGCGAGCTCGATCGCGCCCGCCTGGGCGCCATCGTCGAGTCGTCGGACGACGCGATCATCGGCAAGACGCTCGCCGGCTTCATCACTTCGTGGAATCCCAGCGCGGAGCGGATCTTCGGCTGGACCGCGGCCGAGGCGGTGGGATGCCACATCAGCCTCATCGTCCCGGAGGAGCGTCGCGTCGAGGAGGCCGAGGTTTTGGCGCGCATCGCCCGCGGCGAGCGCGTCCAGCACTTCGACACCGTGCGGGTCACCAAGGACGGCCGCTTCCTCGACGTGTCGCTGACGGTCTCGCCGATCCGCGACGGCGGCGGCCGCATCGTCGGCGCGTCCAAGATCGCCCGCGACGTCAGCGGGCGCCGCCGGCTGGAGGAGGAGCGCGAGCAGCTGCTGGCCCGCGAGCAGCGCGCCCGCGCGGAGGCGGAGGCCCTCAACCGCACGAAGGACGAGTTTCTCGCCACCATGTCGCACGAGCTGCGGACGCCGCTGAACGCCATCTTCGGCTGGGCGCGCATGCTCCAGAGCTCCACCATGGACGAGACGACGCAGGCGCGGGCGCTCGACGCCATCGTCCGGAGCGCCTCCGCGCAGTCCCGCCTCGTCGAGGATCTCCTCGACCTCTCGCGCATCGTCAGCGGCCGCATGCGGCTGGAGCTCGAGCCCTACGACATGCGCGCCGTCATCGAGGCGGCGCTCGACACCGTGCGGCCGGCGGCGGCGGCGAAGGGCATCGCCCTCGAGACGCGCTTCGACCCCGCGGTTCCCGTCATGACCGGGGCGCCGGCCCGTCTGCAGCAAGTCGTGTGGAACCTGCTGATGAACGCGGTGAAGTTCACCCCGGCCGGCGGCCGCGTGCAGGTGACGCTGCGCCCGTGGGGCGAGGGCGTCGAGATCCTGGTCGTCGACGACGGCGAGGGCATCAGCGCCGAGGCGCTGCCATACATCTTCGACCGCTTCCGGCAAGAGGACAGCTCCACGACGCGGCGCTACGGCGGTCTGGGGCTCGGCCTGGCGCTCGTCCGGCATCTCGTGGAGCTGCACGGCGGGACGGTTCACGCGCTGAGTGCCGGCAAGCGCCAGGGCGCGACCTTCACCGTGCGGCTGCCGGCGACGATGGCGGTGAAGCTCGACCACGAGCCGCCCGTGACGGCGGACACCCCGGCCGTCCCGCACCCGCGGCTCCTGCGGGGCGTGCGGGTGCTGGTGGTCGACGACCGCGACGACGCGCTGGAGCTGACGGCGCTGATGCTGCGCGGCGAGGGCGCCGAGGTGAAGACGGCGACGGCGGCGCGTCGCGCCTACGAGATCGTCGAGGGGTGGCGGCCGGACGTCCTGGTGAGCGACCTCGCCATGCCGGGCGCGGACGGCTTCATGCTGCTCCACGGCCTGCGCGCCGTCCTGGCCGCCCAGGGCGCCCCGCTGCCGGCAGTGGCCCTGAGCGCGTACGGGACGGCGGAGAACCGCCTGCAGGCCACCGATGCCGGCTTCGACGTCTACCTGACGAAGCCGGTCGACCCGCAGAAATTCGCGGAGGCGGTCGCCGGCCTCGTACGCCGGGCGCGCTGAGCCGCGTCAGCGCCCGGCCGCGCGGGCGATGGCCCGGCAGAGCTCCTCGGGGTCGACCGGCTTCTGCACGTGGTCGACGAACCCGCTGGCGAGCACGCGCTCGCGCGAGTGCTCTCGCCCGAAGGCGGTCGCCGCCACGACCGGCACGCCGCTGACCTCGGGATCCGCGAGCTGGCGCAGCTCCCGCACGAGCCAGTAGCCGTCCCCGTCCGGCATCGCGATGTCGCTGACCACGACGTGGGGGCGCCGCTCCGCGATGACCGCCAGCGCGTCGCGGGCGCTGGTCGCCGTGACGACGGCGGCGCCGCAGGCTCTCAGCATCGCGGCGAAGAGCTCGAGCGCGTCAAGATCGTCGTCGACGACCACGACGGTCAGCCCGACGAGATTGGACGGCAGGCGCGCGGGGCGCCTCCCGGACGCCTCGCGGAAACCGCCCCGCGCCGGCTCGTCCGGTTCTCGATCCGCTGCGCCCGACGCCCGCCAGGGGCGCGCGCGGCGCGTGGTGGTACGGGGCAAGGCCTCGAGACGTGGCATAGGCCCCATCGTACCTCGACTGTCAGCCGTGTTCGGACCGCGCGCGCTGATCGTCCTCGACGCCGCGGTGCGGTGGGACCACCCGGGTTGACATCGAAGCATAATCATATATGCTCTTGATTATGAATCTGGTCGACGAGATGTTCGAGCCGGTGGCGGAGCGACTGCGCGTCCTCGCCGACGCGACTCGCCTGCGGATCCTCGACATGCTGCGCCGGGGCGAGGCGAGCGTGCTCGAGATCGCGGCGCAGGTCGGCACCAGCCAGCCGAACGTCTCGCGGCACCTGGGGCTGCTCCTGCGCGCCGGCATCGTCGGCCGGCGGCAGGAGGGCCGGCACGTGCACTATCGCGTGCTGGATCCCTTCGTGGACCGCGTCTGCGACGCCATCTGCGGCAGCCTCCATGCTCATGTCGAGCGGCAGGCCCGGCGCCTTCCAGCGGCGGCGAACGGCAACGGCCGCGGCGCCCCCATGACTTCCACGCGATCGACCCCAAGAAGGAGACGGACGTGATCGTCAAGAAGGAGACGGACGTGATCGTGCACCAACTGCGCGCCGAGAACTGCTTCGCGTACCTCATCGCGGACCCCCAGACGCGCGAGGCCGCGCTGGTGGACCCGCGGGCCGACCGTGTCGCCGAATACCTGCGCGACCTCGAGGAGCGCGGCCTCCGCCTGCGCTACGTGATCGAGACGCACACCCATGCCGATCACCTGTCGGGCGCCGCGGAGCTGCGCGCGCGCACCGGAGCCGAGGTGCTGCTCTCGGCGCAGGCGACCTCCGAGGTCGCCACGCGCCGGCTCCGGGACGGCGATCGTCTGCCGCTCGGCGCCCACGAGATCGCCGTGCTGGCGAGCCCCGGACACACCGAGGACTCCGTGAGCCTCCTCGCGGGCGACGCGCTCCTCACCGGCGACGCCCTGCTCATCGGCGGCGCCGGGCGCACCGATTTTCAGAACGGCAGCCCGGAGGCGCTCTACGAGACCCTGCACACGCGCTTCGCCGCGCTCCCCGGCGAGCTGACCGTCTACCCCGGTCACGACTACGCCGGCCGCACGCACTCCACGCTGGCCCAGGAGCGCGCGACCAATCCCCTGCTGCGCCTCGCGGAGCGCGACCGGTTCGTGTCCACCCTGCGCGGCGCCCGGCAGCCGAAGCCCGCCAACATGGACGCGATCGTCGCCGCCAACATTCACGGGGTCATGCCGTCGTCCCGCATCGGCGTCGACGAGCTGGCACGCGCGCTGGGCAGCGCGCAGCCGCCGCTCGTGGTCGACGTGCGGCTCCCCGCGGAGTACCGCGCGGTCCACCTGGAGCCGAGCCAGCTGCTGCCGCTCGACGAGCTCCCCCGCCGTCGTGGCGAGCTGGCGCGCGAGCGCGAGATCGTCCTGGTCTGTCGCACGGGCGCGCGCGCGCGGCTGGCGGCGGCCGAGCTCGGCGGCTTCCGCACGCGCGTCCTGGAGGGCGGCCTGGTCGCCTGGCAGGAGGCGGGACATCCGGTCGTCGAGGGCAAGGCCCACGTGAGCCTGGAGCGGCAGGTCCGGATCGCCGCGGGCGCGCTCGCCGGCGCCGGCGGCGTGCTGGCCGTCGCCGTGAGCCCGTGGTTCGGGCTGCTGCCCGCCTTCGTGGGCGCAGGCCTGGTGTACGCCGGGATCACGGACACCTGCGGGATGTCGATGGTGCTCGCGAAGCTGCCCTACAACCGCGCGGGCGCCGAGGCGGGTGGAACCTGCTCGGTCCAGGTGGGTGACGGGACGTGCGCCGCGCCCGTCGCGGACGCCGGCGGAACCTGCGCGGCCCCCATCGATCCGGCCAGACGCGCCTGATGGCGACGCCACGGATCGGCTTCCTCGGGCTGGGGGCGATGGGAGGTCCGATGGCGCGACGGCTCGTGACCAGGGGCTTCAGCGTCACGGGCTACGACGTGAACGCCGCGGCCGCGGAGAAGGCGGCGAAGGGCGGCGTCAGCCCGGCGACCTCCGCCGCGGCCGTCGCCGAGCTCGCCGACGTCGTCATGTCGAGCTTGCCCAACCCGGCCGCCGTCCGCACCGCGTATCTCGGCGCCGATGGCGCCGTGTCGCGGCTGCGGAGCGGGGCGAGCGTCGTCGACATGAGCACGATCGACCCGGGCACGTGGCGTGACGTCGCCGATGCCGCCCGCGCGCGAGGCGCCGGGTGTCTCGGCGCGCCGGTGAGCGGCGGGCCCGCGGACGCCGGCAACGGCCGGCTCGTCTTCCTGGTCGGCGGCGAGGACACGGTGCTGGACCGCTGCCGGCCCGTGCTGGAGGCGCTCGGGTCCGAGATCCATCACCTCGGGCCCCTTGGCGCCGGCCACGTCGTGAAGCTGGTCAACAACGTGATGTCGATGTGCAACGTGGCCGTCGCCGCCGAGGCGATGGTGCTCGGCGTCCGCGCGGGCATGGACCCCAGGCGCCTGTTCGAGGTGCTCTCGACCAGCGGCGGCCGGTCGCACCACTTCCTCAAGCGCTTCCCCAACGTCCTGGCCGGTGACTTCACCCCGCACTTCAGCATCGCGCTGTCGCGCAAGGACCTGTCGCTGGCGCTCCAGATGGCCGAGAGCCTCGGCGTCCCGATGCTGGCCACCGCCACCGTGCGGCAGATCTACGAGGCGGCGGCCGCCCAGGGACTCGACACGCTCGACATGGCCGGCGTGACGACGCTCTACGAGCGGTGGGCCGGCGTGGAGGTCCGCGCGAAGGCCTAGTCTCGTGAGTCAGAGATTCGCCGGCAAAAGCGTTGGACGCTCGCCAGGATCTCGTCGGCGGTCTTGGTCCATATGAAGGGACGTGGTTGCTCGTTGGCGGTCGCGATGTACCGCATGATGG
>DASUPA010000185.1:0-2258 GCA_036276335.1 Candidatus Methylomirabilota bacterium
CTCCTGCGCACCCATCCCGATCCGACGGAGGAGCAGGTGCGCGAGGGGCTGTCGGCCGTGCTCTGCCGCTGCACGGGCTACCACGGGATCATCAAGGCGGTGCAGGCGGCGGCGCCGCGCCTGCGCCGGTAGCGGCGCGGAAGGGCCGGCGCTAGGCCGGCCCGAAGCCGATCGCGCTCCGGTCCCGGACGACGAGCGGCCGGTAGCGCACCTTCAAGCCGATCGCGAGCCGATCGAACGGGATGTCGACGACGCGGCCGAGGATCGACACGCCCTCCGCGAGTCGCACGGCCGCGATCGCGTACGGCGCGTCGCCGGCGTGCCCGCGGGGCGCGACACGGATGACGGTGAAGGACGCGATGGCGCCGTCGCCGGAGAGGGCGACCGGCGACCACGCCCGCTGTCCGCACTCCGGGCACAGCTCCTTCGGCGGTATCGCGAGCGCGCCACAGCCGCCGCACCTGATCCCGGTCAGCGTGCCGCCTCGCGCGCGCTCGAAGAAGGTCTGGACGGTGACGGGCGACTCAGTCACGACCGAACAGGCTCACGAGCACGGTGGCGGTGTTGCCGCCGAGCGTGTGCGTCAGGCCCGTCCGGGCGCCGTCCACCTGGCGCCGGCCGGCCTCGCCGCGCAGCTGCGTGACGATCTCGCAGATCTGGGCGGCTCCGGTGGCGCCGATGGGATGCCCCTTGGCCTTGAGGCCGCCCGACGGATTGACGGGGACCTTGCCGCCGAGGCTCGTCCAGCCCTTCTCGGCCGCCAGGCCGCCGGTGCCCGGCTCGAACAGCCCGAGCCCCTCCGTGGCGACGATCTCGGCGATGGTGAAGCAGTCGTGCAGCTCGACCACGTCGACGTCCTCGGGGCGCTTGCCGGCCTGCCGGTAGGCGGCGGCCGCGGCGCGCTCCGTCGCCGGCACCCGCGAGAGATCGCGCTTGTCCCCGATGAGCATCCAGTCGGAGGCCGCCGCCGAGGCGAGCACCCAGATGGGCCGGCGCGTCGCCCGCGCGACCTCCTCGGAGGCGAGGACCAGCGCCGCGCCGCCGTCCGTGAACGGGCAGCAGTCGTAGAGCTTCAGCGGGTCGGCCACGAGCGGCGACCTGAGCACCGTCTCGAGGGTGATCTCCTTCTGGAACTGTGCCTTGGGGTTGAGCACGCCGTGCTTGTGGTTCTTCACGGCCACCGCCGCCATCTGCTCCTCGGTGGTGCCGTGCTTGTGCATGTGCGCCCGCGCCACCAGCGCGAAGACGCCGGGGAAGGTGAGCCCCAGCGTCTGCTCCCACGACGCGTCGGAGGCGTACGCGAAGTACTCCGTGGAGTCCGCCGTCGGCACGTTCAGCACCCGCTCGGCGCCGCCGACCATCACGACGTCGGAGGCGCCGGAGGCGATTTCCATCACCGCGTGCCGGAACGCGGCGTGCGAGGATGCGCACGCCGTCTCGAAGCGCGTGGTCGGAATGGAGGGCAGGCCCAGCACCGACGCCGCCTGCGGCGAGGTGTGCAGCTGCTGCTCCGTCTCGCCGCCCACCACGTTGCCGTAGTAGAGCGCCTGGATGCGGCTCGCCGGCATCTCCGCGTCGGCCAGCGCGTCGGCGGCCGCGGCCGCGAACAGCTCCGCCGACGTGCGATCGTGCTTGCCGAACTTCGTCACGCCGACACCGATGACGGCGACTCGTCTCATGTCGTCATGATAGCAAAGTCGTCGCCGCCCTCCGTCACCGACGAGACCGCATCCAGCCCGCGGCTCCCTCGACTCATGCGAGACCTCCTTTTGTCGCGAGCTCCGCGATCGCCTCGGCGACCGCGTCCACGTGCGTCGTCGTGAGCGCGTGATCCGCCGCGAGGAGCGTCCTGACGGAGCCCCGCGGCACGTGCGCGGCGAGCAGCCGGGCGATCCGGTGCGTCACCTCGGGACTCCGGCCCCCCACGACGGTCACGACCGGCATTCGCAGCCCGCCCAGCGCCGCCGCCGAGTAGCGCTCGCGAAAAGTCGCGCGCACGTCCTTGACATTCGAGGCGGCCTCCCTGACCAGGTAGGCAGCCAGCGGTGCGGGCATCCGGCCGAAGGCGCCTTCGCCGAACCAGAAATCGACCATGATGTCGACGGCCTTGTCGTCGCCGCGCTCGACGCGGGCGATGTACTCGTCGAAGACCGTCTTCGCGGAGGCGTACGCGTCCGACCCGTCCGCCATCGCCAGGATGTTCAGCGCGACGGGCTCGAGCATCACGAGCGCGCCGACCGGGGCGTTTCCGCGCAGCG
>DASUPA010000186.1:0-2780 GCA_036276335.1 Candidatus Methylomirabilota bacterium
CCGCGTGCAGGACCAGGACGACGGCGAGCAGGCCCGCCATGCTGAGCACGGCCGCCTCGCCGGCGCCGATCGCGGCGCCCACCACCACCAGCGCCGCGGCGCCGGCGAGCAGGGCCGCCACGAGCAGGTGCGGCAGCAGGACCGGGCTCTGCCAGAAATCGCGCCCCTCGGCCTGGCCGAACAGGAACGCGCTGTAGCCGGCGGCGGCGAGCCCCAGCACGAACGTCGCCCACACGAGTGGCAGCGGGTGCGTCGCCCCGGCCAGGCCGGTGAGGAGCCACAGCCCGGCGGCGAGCCCGTAGGCCATCAGGATCCACGCGCCCCACACGAGCCACGACCGCGGGTTGCCCTTGAGGAGCACGTAGTGGAAGCGGTCCGGACGCTTGAGATCGAGGACGAGCAGCCCCAGCGTCAGCGCCAGGAACACGAGCGCGACCACCGCCGCCGCCGTGTCGAACAGCCCGTCGCCGGGCGTCAGGGACATCAGCCGGTCGAGCGCGGCCATGACGAGCGCGCCGGCGGCGATCGACTTCGTCCACAGGTAGGCGCTCACCTTCCAGCCCCACGGCCGCGGCGCGTGCGGGGCGTCGTAGACGGGCCGGCTCAGCGCGCCGTCGCCGCCACGGTTCTGGACGGAGGCCACCATGCGGACGAGGTCCACCTCGGCGGCCGGCCGCTGTCCCCACAGGTACGACGTGGCCGGGGCCTGGAGCGGCGGGGTCAGGGTCGAGGAGTCCGCGCCGATGTAGTAGACCTTCGGCCGGGTGCCCTGCTCGGGCTTGCGCACCTCGACCTGCTCGCGGGCGACGAGCCGCGCGATCGCGCTCGACGGCGCGTCCAGGTCACCGGCGACGATGGCCTGCTCCGGACAGACGATGACGCACGCGGGCTCGAGGCCGACCTCGAGCCGATGCGCACAGTAGTTGCACTTGGCGGCCGTGTTGGTCGTGGGATCGATGTACAGCGCGTCGTACGGGCACCCCTGCATGCAGGACTTGCAGCCGATGCAGCGCGCGCCGTCGAAGTCGACCACGCCGTCGGGCCGGCGGTAGAGCGCCACCGTCGGGCAGATCGTCACGCACGGCGCGTCGTCGCAGTGATTGCAGCGCAGCACGGAGAAGTAGCGCCGGGTGTGCGGGAAGACGCCCTTCTCGACGTACTTCACCCAGGTGCGGAACGCGCCGAGCGGCACCTGGTTCTCTTCCTTGCAGGCCACCGTGCAGGCGTGGCAGCCGATGCACTTCCGGTGATCGATCACGAATCCGTAGCGCACGTGTCCCCTCTCACCTCAGCCGAACAGCACGTCCCACCAGATCTTCACCCCGGTCGCCACGATCACGAGAAGCAGCGCGCGCCGGAGCGCCACCCCCGAGAGCCGGCGGCTGGCGGCGGCGCCGAGCTGCGCGCCGACCAGCGCCCCGCCCGCCACCAATAGCGCCGACGGCACCGGGATCTGGCCGGTGACGGCCTTGCCCAGGACGCCCGCCGTCGCGGCGACGGCGGTGATCGCCAGCGAGCTGCCGATCGTCACGCGGATCGGGACGCCGACCACGACGAGCAGCAGCGGGACCAGCAGGAAGGCGCCGCCGGCCCCGACCAGGCCCGCCGCGAGCCCCACCACGCCCGTGGTCACCGCCGTGAGCGGCGCGCTGTACTCCTTGACCTCCGCGGGCGCGGCCACGTCGGGCGGCGGCTCGGGCAGCAGCATGACCACGAACGCCACCGTCACCATCGCCGCGAACACGATCAGCAGCCAGCGCTCGCTCATGTACTTCGAGGCGACCGCTCCCGTGAGCATACCCCCGGCCATCGCGACGCCGCCCACCACCGCGAGCCGGCGGTTCACGGCCCGCTGGCGGCCATGGGCGATCATGCCCGAGACGGCCGCCACCCACACCTGCACCATCGTGATGGCGGCGACGGACCTCACGTCGATCGTGGGGAGGCCGAGCAGCGGCGGACCGTAGAGAAGCAGCGGGATCATGACGATGGCGCCCCCGACACCGACGAGCCCCGACACGAACGCCCCGACGACGCCGAGCGCGAGGAGGACGACGGCGAGTACAGGCGACACGAGACGCCCGGCTTACCTCCCGAGACTCGCGTAGTAGGCCGCCAGGTCGGCCAGCGTGGCGTCGTCGAACGACTTCAGCATCGCCTTCACGCTGACGAGCGCCGGCTCGCCGGGGCTCCGCCGGTCCGCCCTGAAGAGCAGCAGCTGGTTCCGCAGATACCCCGGCGGCTGCCCGCGAAGGCTCGGGATGCCGCGCCGCTCGTCGCCGTACCCGTCCTCGCCGTGGCACGCCGCGCACGGCCGGGCGGCCGTGCGCCCTCTGGCGGCGGCCGCGCGGTCGATCTCGAGCGCGAGCTTCTCGCGCGGCTGCGCGGCGAAGTACGCCGCGACGTCGTCGACGCCCAGCTGCCGGACCATCTTCGCGAACGGCTCCATCTCCGGCGAGAGGCGGCGGCCGCTCGCATAGTCCTCGATGGCCTTCGTGAAGTACCAGGTCGGCATGCCGGCCAGCACGGGCGTCGCCTCCGTCCGGCTGTTGCCGCCTTGCCCGTGACACGCGCTGCACGCGAGCGCCTTGGTGTAGCCCCGCCCGTCGAGCGGGCCGGCGACGGCCGGCGCGGCGACCAGCAGCAGGAGGCCGGCGGCGGCCGCCAGCCATCGCGCCGGCGTGTGCGCGCGCTCAGCCAAGGATGTCGCTCCAGATGCTGGTGGCCCAGGCCACGGCGTGGTCGGCCCACACGGTCGAGGGGCCCGGCGTGAGCTTCTG
>DASUPA010000187.1:0-5976 GCA_036276335.1 Candidatus Methylomirabilota bacterium
GACGACGCGCGAGTCCGACAAGACCCGCACGCGCGACATGGACAAGAGCGACTCGAAGAAGTAGCCGATAGCAGCCCTCAGCGGGTTGTCAGTCGATAGAGGAACGCCCCGGCTCCGCCGGGGCGTTCCGAACGTCGGGGGGTGTGGGGGGCCCTTCGAGGCCCCCCATGTTCAACAAACCTCGAACAATCCCGCGGCGCCCATGCCGCCGCCGATGCACATCGTGCAGACGACGTACTTCACGCCGCGCCGCTTGCCCTCGATGAGCGCGTGGCCGACCATGCGCGAGCCGCTCATGCCGTACGGATGCCCGATCGCGATGGCGCCGCCGTCGACGTTGAGCCGGTCCATCGGGATGCCGAGCTTGTCGCGGCAGTAGACCACCTGCACGGCGAAGGCCTCGTTCAGCTCCCAGAGCCCGATGTCGTCCATCTTGAGGCCGACGCGCTGCAGCAGGCGCGGCACCGCGAAGACCGGCCCGATTCCCATCTCGTCGGGCTCGCACGCGGCCACCGCCAGCCCGCGGAAGACGCCGAGCGGCTTGAGACCGCGCCTGGCGGCCAGGGCCGCGTCCATCACCACGCAGGCGGACGCGCCGTCGGAGAGCTGGCTGGCGTTGCCGGCGGTGATGTGGCCCTTCTCGCCGGTGACGGGCTTCAGCGCGGCGAGGCCCTCCGCCGTCGTGTCCGGGCGGTTGCCCTCGTCCTGCCTGAGCGTGACCTCCTCGATGCGCGTCTCGCCGCTGGCCTTGTCGACGACGACCTTCTTCGTGGTCATCGGCACGATCTCGGCGTCGAACCGCCCCGCCTTCTGCCCGGCCGCGCAGCGCTGCTGGCTCGCCAGCGCGTACTCGTCCTGCTTCTCGCGCGTGATGTAGTAGCGCTTGGCGACGACCTCGGCCGTCTCGATCATCGTCATGTAGATCTCGGGCTTGTGCTCCTCGAGCCACTCGTTGCGCAGGCGATGGAGGTTCATGTGCTCCGTCTGCACCAGGCTGATGGACTCGAGGCCCCCCGCGACGACGATGGGCACCTTGTCGACGATCACGCGCTGCGCGGCGAGCGCGATCGCCTGCATGCCGGACGAGCAGAAGCGGTTCACGGTCATGCCGGCCGTCGTCACGGGCAGCCCCGCGCGGAGCGCCGCCTGGCGCGCGATGTTCTGACCCGTCGCCCCCTCCGGCAGCGCGCAGCCCATGATGACGTCCTCGACCTCGCCCGGGTCGACGCCGGCCCGCTTGACGGCGTGGGCGATGACGTGGCCGCCGATGTCGGCGCCGTGAGTGTTGTTGAAGGCGCCGCGATACGCCTTGCCGATCGGCGTCCGCGCGGTCGAAACGATGACGGCCTCTGCCATGGCGGTCTCCTTGTCGTCGACTCTCCGGGAAGTACGCCCATTATACCGGGCGCCACCGCCGTCCCCGCGCGCGCCAGCTTCTCAGCGGGGGGGCAGCTCGAAGGCCCTGGCGAAGAGCTCGTAGGAGCGGAGGCGCGTGGCGGGCGTCTCGGTGATCGTGACCACGACGATCTCGTCCACGCCGTACTCCTGCGTCAGCGTCTCGAGGCGCTCGCGGCACTGCGCAGGGGTGCCGGCCACGCGACGCTGGCGCGCGTGCTCGACGATCTGCCGCTCCCAGGGCGTGTAGGGGTGCGCCTCGGCCCCGGCCGCCGAGGGATAGCGGCCGCCGCGGCCGGTGTAGAGCCGCGCGATGAAGAGGTCGCGGCTCTTCGCGAGCCGCTCCGCCTCGTCCTCCGTCTCGGCGCACACCACGAACACCGCGATGCTGGCCGTCGGCTCCGCGAGCAGGGGTGACGGCTTGAACTCCCGCGCGTACGCGCGCGTGATCGCCGCGCCGCCGTCGGCGTTGATGAAGTGGGCGAAGGCGAAGGCGGTGCCGAAGTGGGCGGCGAGGGCGGCCGACTGGTCGCTCGAGCCGAGCAGCCAGACCTCCGGCACGCCGTCGCCGGTCGGCATCGCGCGGACCTTGGCGAACGGGTGCTCGGGCGCCAGCTCGCCGGACAGCCAGGCGAGGAGATCGCGCACCTGCTGCGGGAAGTACTCCGGCGACCCGCCGGCGGGGCCGGCGAGCGCGCGGGCGGTGAGCTGGTCGCTCCCCGGCGCGCGGCCCAGGCCGAGGTCGATCCGGCCGGGGAAGAGCGTCTCCAGCACGCGGAACGACTCGGCCACCTTCAGCGGGCTGTAGTGCTGCAGCATGACGCCGCCCGAGCCGACGCGGATGCCCGACGTCCGGGCGGCCACCTGGCCGATGAGCACCTCCGGCGCCGAGCCGGCCAGTGCGGGCGTGGAATGGTGCTCCGCCAGCCAGTAGCGCGTGTAGCCGAGGCGGTCGCACGCCTCCGCGAGCGCCAGCGTCTCGCGGATGGCGTCGGCCGGCTTGGCACCGCTGCGCACGGGGGACTGGTCGAGAACGCTCAAGCGGGCCATCGGCTCGCTCCTATGGTATCAAGAGGGACATGAGCCCCGACCTCGCGCCGTTCTTCGAGCGTCGCCAGCGCTTCACCGCGGCCATCGGCGACGCGCTCGCCATCGTCCCCGGCGCGCAGGAGAGCCCGCGCAACGGCGACGTGCACTTCGAGTTCCGGCAGGCGAGCGACTTCTTCTTCCTCACGGGCTTCGACGAGCCCGACGCGGTCGCCGTCGTCAACCCGGCGCACGCCAAGGAGCGCTACGTCCTCTTCGTGCGGCCGCGCGACCGCGAGATGGAGATCTGGCACGGCCGGCGCGCCGGCGTCGAGGGCGCCATCGCGACCTATGGCGCCGACGCCGCCTACCCCATCGACCAGCTCGACGCCAAGCTGCGGGAATACGCGGTGGACCGGCCCACGGTCTACTACCGCCTCGGCCACGCCGCCTTCGACGCCCGGATCATCCGGCTGGTGAGTGAGCTGCGGGCCGCCCGCTCTCGCGGGTTCACGGCGCCGGTGCGGATCGAGGATCCGGGCCCGCTCCTCCACGAGCTGCGGCTGCGCAAGACCCCCGCCGAGCTCGCGCGCATGCGGCGCGCCTGCGAGATCAGCCGCGACGCCCACATCGAGGCGATGCGGTACGCGGCGCCCGGGCTCCACGAGTACGAGGTGCAGGCGGCGCTGGAGTTCGTGTTCCGCACGCGCGGCTCGTCGCGGAACGCCTATCCGTCGATCATCGCCTCCGGTGCCAACGCGTGCATCCTCCACTACGTCGAGAACACCCGGCGCATGGAGGACGGCGACCTGCTGCTCATCGACGCCGGCTGCGAGTACGGCTACATGGCCGCCGACATCACGCGGACCTTCCCCGTCAACGGACGGTTCAGCGGTCCGCAGCGCGCGATCTACGAGGTGGTCCTGCGCGCCAACCAGGCCGGCATCGCGGCCGCCAGGCCGGGCGTCAAGTACGAGGTCATCCACGACGCCGCCCGGCGAGTGCTCACCGAGGGGCTGGTCGACCTCAAGCTGCTGCCGCGGAGCGTCGCCGACTCCCTGGCCATGCATCACTACCGCGAGTTCTACATGCACGGCACCGGACACTGGCTCGGCATGGACGTGCACGACGTCGGCGACTACCGGATGCACGGCTCGTCCCGCGCGCTCGAGCCCGGCATGGTGTTCACGGTCGAGCCGGGGCTCTACATCGATCCCGAGCGCGAGAGCGTCAGCTTCAGCCTGCGCGAGTACAGCGAGGAGGAGCAGTGGGAGCGGCGCTACCGGATGGGGATCGCCGCGGCCAAGAAGCTCGAGGAAGAGGAGAAGGCGAAAGCCCAGACGGTCACGCACCCGGTCCCGAAGGCGTTCCGCGGCATCGGCGTTCGCATCGAGGACGACATCCTGATCACCGCGGGCGGCCACGAGAACCTCACCGCCGGCACCCCGAAGACCATCGACGAGGTCGAGCGCGCCTGCGCCGAGCCCTCCCGACTGCCGAGGCCCTGACCATGAAGACGCTCGACGGCAAGACCGCCATCGTGACCGGCGGCGGCACCGGCATCGGCCGGTCGGCCGCCCTCATGCTCGCCGCCGAGGGTGCGCGCGTCGCCGTCGTCGGGCGGCGCAAGGCGCCGCTCGAGCAGGTGGTGGCCGAGATCGAGCGCGAGAAGGGCACCGCCGTCGCGCGGACGTGCGACCTGACGCGGTCGGCGGAGGCGCGGGCGCTCGGCGCGTGGGCGGTGCAGACGCTCGGCGGCGTCGACATCCTCATCAACAACGCCGGGCAGTCGTCGCACGCGCGCAGCATCCGCTGGGTCTCTCAAGATGAGTGGGACTCCGTCATCAACGTCAACCTCACCGGTGCGTACGCGCTCACCCAGACGGTGCTCCCCTCGATGATCGAGCGCGGCGCCGGCACCGTGGTCACGGTGGCGTCGCTCGCGGCGACGCGGCCGGGCGGGCTGGGCGGCGTCGCCTACAGCGCGGCGAAGGCCGGGGCGCGGGCGATGATGCAGGCGATGCACGCGGAGCTGCGCAACAAGGGCATCCGCTCGTGCACCATCATCCCAGCCGAGGTGGACACGCCGATCCTCGACAAGCGCCCGCTGGTGCCGGACGCCCAGGCGCGATCCACGATGATGCAGGCGGACGACGTGGCGCGGGCCATCCTCCTGGTGTGCACGATGCCGCAGCGCACGGTGATCGAGGAGATCGTGATGTCGCCGACCTTCCAGCGGGACACGTCCAGGGACGTCGCGGCCGGGTGGGCCGCCGGCGCGCCGCCAGGGGCGAAATAGGATAGAGTCCTAGCCACCCGATCCCAGCGAAAGGAACCGCCATGAGGGAAGCCGTCGTCGTCGCCAGCTCCCGCACCCCGCTCGCGAAGTCGCAGCGCGGCTCGTTCAACATGACGCTGCCGTCGGACCTCGCCGCGCACTGCATCAAGGACGCGCTCGGCAAGGTGCCCCAGCTCGACCCGAAGGACGTGGAGGACGTGATCCTCGGCTGCGGCCAGCCCCACGGCTCGCAGGGCCACAACGTCGCGCGGGTGGCCGCCATGCGCGCGGGCCTGCCCGTCAGCGTGGCCGGCCTCACGGTCAACCGCTTCTGCTCCTCCGGCCTGAACGCCATCGCCATCGCGGCCGGCCACATCATCAACGAGGGCGCCGACGTCGTCTTCGGCGGCGGCGTCGAGTCGATCACGATGATGCAGCGGGACAACGCGCCCAACCCGTGGGTGAAGGAGCACCTGCCCGGCATCTACATGGTCATGGGCGACACGGCGGAGGTGGTGGCCAAGCGCTACAAGATCAGCCGGCAGGCGCAGGACGAGTACTCGCTGCTGAGCCAGCAGCGCACGGCTCGCGCGCAGCAGGAAGGCTTCTTCAAGGAGGAGCTGGCGCCCGTGCACGTGACGCGCGCCGTCCTCGACAGGAAGACGGGCGAGAAGGCCGGCGAGGAGCCGTACTACGTCGAGAAGGACGAGTGCAACCGCCCCGACACGACGCTCGAGGGGCTCGCCGCGCTCCCGCCGCACTTCGACAAGACGAGCGGGCAGGGGACGGTGACGGCAGGCAACTCGTCGCAGCTCTCCGACGGCGCCTCCGCCACGCTGCTCATGTCGATGGAGCGCGCGAAGGCGCTCGGCATCAAGCCCAAGCTGATCTTCCGGGGCTTCGCCGTGGCCGGCTGCGAGCCGGCCGAGATGGGCATCGGGCCGGTCTACGCGGTGCCCAAGCTGCTGAAGCGCCACGGCCTCTCGATCAACGACATCGACGTCTGGGAGCTGAACGAGGCGTTCGCCTCGCAGGTGATCTACTGCCGCGACCGGCTCGGCCTCGATCCGGCGAAGCTCAACATCAACGGCGGCTCGATCTCCATCGGCCACCCGTTCGGCATGACGGGCTCCCGCATGGTGGGGACCATCGCCAACGAGATGCTGCGGCGCAAGGCCCGGTACGGCGTGGTGACGATGTGCATCGGCGGCGGGCAGGGGGCCGCCGGGCTCTTCGAGGCCTGCAACTAGCGTGATCCCGCGGCGGCGGCTCGAGCT
>DASUPA010000188.1:0-2976 GCA_036276335.1 Candidatus Methylomirabilota bacterium
AGCACCTTCACCTCGACGCCGCGCGGGGCGAGCACGTGCTCGCGCAGGTACACGAGATCGGTCTCGTCGAAGGCGCGGCCGAGCTGGCGGTACTTGTGCGCGTAGATCCAGACCGGCACCGCCAGGCAGAGGATCACACGGTCGCCCGGCTGCATGTGGTGCATGGCGATGTCGCGGAAGTACTCGATCTGCGGCGTGTCGAGATCCGACTGCAGCTGCCCGTCGGAGCCGAGCAGCCACCAGCGGCCCGGCAGCTCGAGCGCGAAGTAGCTGCGAGACTGCCGCGTGGCCCAGCCGGCGAACCAGCGCCCGCCGACCGCGGAGGCGAACAGCCGCGAGAACGCGCTGAGGCCGTCGTACCAGTCGTGATTGCCGGGGATCGCGAAGACGTGGGGCGCTTCGGGCGGGTGGGCGTCACCGAAGGCGGCCTCCCAGGGGGCGACCAGGCGCCGCTGGTACTCCTGCCGGCTGGGCGTGGGATAGACCTCGTCGCCACCGAAGACGAGGAGGTCGCCGCGGACGGTGGTGTGTCGCGCGCCGGCCGCGTCCTCGAGCTCCAGGACCGGCTGGGCGGCCGTGTAGCCGACGGCGTACACGGAGTTCCACCCGTCGCCGGTATCGCAGACGTAGTCGATCCAGATCTCGTCCCGGGCGCGCTCCCGATCGGGGCGAGGCCCGTCGGCGCCGTCCGTGTAGCGCACCGTGTAGTCGTAGAAGGCCGTCTCGCGGGCCGCGATGGCCTGGACGAGGCGAGGGTCGGAGCGCCGTCCCACCACGAGGCCGGCGAGCGTCTCGGCGCCGGTGAGGAGGAGCTGCCCGGGATCGAACCATCCGACCATCGGCAGCCGCTCGGGCCGCGCGTTCGGCCGCCAGAGAAGCGGGAAGCCGCGTCCCGCCAGTCGCCGGGCGATCGGGAGGGTCTGGCGCTGGCTCGGCGCGTCCGGGGTCTGGGCCGGATCCGTGGGCGTCCGCGGGGGGTTCACGGGCTCGACATCGTGACGCGTGCGTCGACGGCGTCGAGCCGCCGTGCCTCGAGGGCCCGCATGTACTGCCGGCCGAGCCAGAGCGCCAGCAGGAGCCACAGCGCCGAGACGGGCACCATCGTCAGCGCGAGGCCCGACAGGCCGAGCCCCACCCAGGCGATCGCCGTGTACGACCACGCGCCGAGCTGATCGCCCACGCGGTACACGAAGGTGTCGTTGAAGTTCTTGGCCTTGTACTTGTCGGTGCGGGACAGCACGGTGTAGAGGACCTCGCGCGCGGGACGCTGGATCGCGAAGTTGCCCGCCCGGCGCAGCACCTGGAAGGCGATCAGGACGCCGAGCGCCGGCGCGGCCGCGAGGAACGAGAACCCGACCAGGCTCATCAACGGCAGGAAGGCGAGGCTGAGCCCCACGCCGAGCCAGCGCAGCATGCGTCCGGTGAGGAAGAGCTGCGTCGCCAGGGTGAGGCCGTTCACCGCGAGGTCGATGCTGGCGAAGAGACGCGTCCGCGCCGGCCGGTCGCCCTCGAAGACGCGCGCGACGATGTCGGCCTGCTGGAAGTAGAGGAACGTCGACGCCACCGTGAAGAGCAGGGTCAGCGCCGCGATGCCGAGGAGATAGGGCGAGCGGGCGACGTGGCGGATGCCGTCGAGCACGCCGCCGCCGATGACCGCGGGCCGCTCCTCCGGCACCGTGTCGTCGGCCTCCGGCGGCGTGTCGCGCGCGAGCGCCGCCGCCTGGCCGTCGAGCGCGCGGGCGGCGCGCGCGGCGATCTCGAGCAGCAGCGCCGAGACGAGCAGGAGGTTCACGGGGCCCAGCGCGGGAACGAGGGCGGAGGTGAGCGTCGAGCCGAGGAGGGCGCCCACGGTCCCGCCGACGGCGATCAGGCCGAACAGACGCTGGCTCTGCGCCGGGCGGTAGAGGTCGGCCATGAAGGACCAGAACACCGACACGACGAAGAGGTTGAAGACGCTCGTCCAGACGAAGAAGACGCGGCCGACCCAGACGGCCTGCCCGGAATCCGTTAGCCGGAACACCACGAAGAACAGGACGAGGTTCAGGATGAAGAACCGGTAGATGAGGGGCACGAACCGCCGTCGCGGGAACCGCGCGACGAGCGCGGTGAACAGCGGATGCACGACGAGCATGCCCCCCAGGGTCGCCGTGAAGAGCCACGCGAGGTTCTCGACCCCGCCGGCGACCCCCATGTCGTCCCGCACCGGGCGGATGACGTAGTACGCGGACAGGACGAAGAAGAAGTACGCGCAGGAGGCGACGAGCGCGGTGGTCTCGTGCTCGCGGACGTCGACGGTGCGTCGGAGGAGCCGCCCGAGCGCGGGCGTCACCGGGCGGGGCTCACGCGGCGTCGATCAGCGCCGCCATTCGCCGCCGGGTCGCCTCGTCGGGGAGCGGCCCGCGGGCAGCGCCGAGGTTGTCGATCAGGTAGGCGAGCCGCGCGGTGCCCGGGATCGCGCACGTGACGGCCGGGTGCGAGACCACGTACTTCAGGGCGAACTGGGGCCAGCTCGCGATCCCGAGGGCCGCCGCCCACTCGGGGATCGGCTGGCGACGCAGCGCCTGGAACACCCGGCCGCGCCCGAACGGCAGGTTCGTCAGCACGGCCACTCCGCGGTCCCGGGCGAGCGGCAGGAGCCGGGCCTCCACGGCGCGGTTGTCGATCGCGTAGTCGACCTGGATGAAGTCGAGCGGCTCGCGCTGCACGAGCCGCGCAAGCGCGTCGTGCTGGCGCGCGGAGGAGGTCGTGACACCGTAGTAGCGGATCCGCGCCGCCTGCTTCCATTCGCGCAGCGCGGGCAGCATCTCCTCGACGCCGGCCATGTTGTGGATCTGCAGCAGGTCGACCCGCTCCGTGCGGAGCCGCGCCAGCGACCGTCGCATCTCCTCGAGGCCGGCGGCGACGCCGGCGCGGCCCCGACCGACCTTCGTCGCGATGAAGAGCGCGCTCCGGTTGCCGAGCTGGGCGACGAGGTCG
>DASUPA010000189.1:0-3354 GCA_036276335.1 Candidatus Methylomirabilota bacterium
AGGCGCTCGAGCCGCGAAGGGCTTTGCAATGCGGCCGGATTGTGCCACGGTGACTGGCATGGCGCCATCGCGGGAGCGCGGTCGCCGCGTGCCGACCCTGATCGTCCACGGCGGTGCCGGCGCCGCCACCGCCGACCGCGACGAGCTGCGGGACGGCATGCGAGCGGCGATCGAGGCCGGCTGGACCGCGCTGGCCGCCGGTGGCACCGCGCTCGACGCGGTGGAGCACGCCGTGCGCGTCCTCGAGGACCATCCCCGCTTCAACGCCGGCCGCGGCTCCGTGCTGACCGAGGACGGCGTGGTCGAGATGGACGCCTCCATCATGGAGGGCGACCGCCTGGCGTGCGGCGCGGTCGCCGCGGTCACGCGGGTCGCCAACCCGGTGACGCTGGCGCGTCGCGTCCTCGAGGACGCCCGTCACGTCCTGCTCGTGGCCGAGGGCGCCGAGGCGTTCGCGCGGTCGGTCGGCCTTCCCGCGTGCGACCCGGCCTCGCTGGTCACCGACCGGCAGCGGCGGCGCCTCGCCGAGCGGCGCGCCCCCACGCCGACCGGCACCGTCGGCGCCGTCGCCCTCGACCGGCACGGCACCGTGGCCGCCGCGACGTCGACCGGCGGCACGATGGGCAAGCGGCCGGGGCGCGTGGGCGACAGCGCGCTCATCGGCTGCGGCACGTACGCCGACAGCACGCTGGGCGCCGCCTCGTGCACCGGGGACGGCGAGGCGATCATCCGCGTCGTGCTCGCGCGACGCGCGCTCGACTACCTCAAGGAGGCCGGCGACGCCGAGTACGCCAGCCGGGTGGCGGTGGACCTCCTGGTGGAGGAGGGACGCGGCGAGGGCGGGCTCATCCTGGTGGACTGGCGCGGCCGCACGGGCTACGCCCACTCGACGCCGTTCATGCCGGTGGCGTGGATGTCGCCCGCCGCCGGCGCGCCGGTGGTGCCCTTCTGATGGACGGCCTCGACCTGCCCGCGGTCGAAGCGGCGCGACGGCGCCTCCGGGACGCGATCGCCCACACGCCGTGCGCGTACTCGCAGACGCTGTCCGAGCTCACCGGTGCGCGCTGCTTCGTGAAGCTCGAGAACCTCCAGATGACGGGCTCGTTCAAGGAGCGGGGCGCCGCCAACCTGCTGCTCCAGCTCACGCCCGACGAGCGCCGGTGCGGCGTCATCGCGGCCAGCGCCGGCAACCACGGCCTCGCCGTCGCCTTCCACGCCGCGCGGCTCGGCATCCCGGCGACGATCGTGATGCCGGAGTACGCGCCGCTCATCAAGGTCACCAACGCGCGGCGCTACGGCGCCGAGGTCGTCCTGCACGGCTCCAACTTCGACGAGGCGTACGAGCGGGCGCGCGCGCTGGAGGCGGAGCGCGGCCTGATCTTCGTCCATCCCTTCGACGACGCGCGCGTCATCGCCGGCCAGGCCACGCTGGGTCTCGAGGTGCTCGAGCAGGTGCCCGAGGTGGAAGCGGTCATCGTCCCCGTCGGCGGCGGCGGCCTCATCGGCGGCGTGGCGTTCGCCATCAAGAGCACGCGGCCCGACGTCCAGGTGATCGGCGCGCAGGCGGCCGCCCTGCCCGCCATGGCGCGCTCGCTGGAGGAGGGGCGCCGCGTGCGTGTGGACGCCGCGCCGACGATCGCCGACGGCATCGCCGTCCGCCAGGTCGGCGTCCTCACCCTGGAGCTGGCGCGGGCGTGGGTGGACCGGGTGGTGACGGTGGACGAGGAAGAGCTGTCGAACGCGGTCCTGCTGCTGCTCGAGATCGAGAAGACGGTCGTCGAGGGCGCGGGCGCCGCGCCCCTGGCCGCGCTGCTGAACCGGCCGCTCGGGCTCGAGCGGCGCTCCGTCGCCCTCGTGCTGTCGGGCGGCAACATCGACGTGACCATGCTCTCGCGCATCATCGAGCGCGGGCTCGTGAAGGACGGGCGCCTCGTGCGCCTGGGCGTGCTCCTGCGCGACGTGCCGGGCGCGCTCGCGCGGCTCACCGCCCTCGTCGCCGAGGAGCACGCCAATATTCTACAGATCATCCACGACCGCGCCTTCTCGCGTCACGCCGCCATCGGGCAGACCGAGGTCGAGCTGACGCTCGAGACGGCGGGCCCCAAGCAGATCTCGGCCGTGAAGCGACGGCTGGAGGCGGCCGGCTACCTCGTCGAGGACCGCGGCGCCTGAGTGGCGGTCTCCGGCAGCGCGCTCGCGATGGCGCTGCGGGCGCGCGCGGCCAGCTCCCGCGCGGCCGTGCGGGGATCCGCTCCGGGCTCGGGGTGAAGCGGTGGATGGTAGGTGATGGTCATGCGACCGCGACGCG
Source organism: Candidatus Methylomirabilota bacterium (assembly GCA_036276335.1). GTDB lineage: Bacteria > Methylomirabilota > Methylomirabilia > Rokubacteriales > CSP1-6 > AR12. The sequence continues at coordinate 2,309 of DASUPA010000189.1, forward strand.
GCAGCGCGCGATGCGGCGGCCACGCCTCGTAGCCGCCCGCGATCGTCACCGGCAGAACCGGCGCGCCGAGCGTCACGGCCAGGCGGAACGCGCCGAGCTTGAAGTGGCCCAGCGTCCCGTCGAAGCTGCGACCGCCCTCGGGGAAGATCATCACCGCCGCCCCCTGCTGCACCAGCCGGCGCGCCTCGCGCACGGCGCCCGGATCGTTCGAGTAGATGTCGACGGGAAACGCGCGCAGCACCCGGATGAGCCGGCCGAGCACCGGCACGGCGAAGAGCTTGTCCCACGCCATGTAGTACACGGGCCGACGCACGGGAATGGTCACGAGCGGCGGGTCGGCGTAGGTCTGGTGGTTCGGGGTGATGATCAGGCCGCCCCCGTCGTGCGGGATGTGCTCCACGCCCCGGAGCTCCAGGCCGAACCATCCGCGCGCGAGCCCGTGCATGGCCGGCCGAAGGACGTCGAGGATCGGAGTGCGCTGCACGGTCCATAGGGTACAAAAAAACGGGGCCGGGAGCGCTCCCGGCCCCGCAGGGCATTGCACTCGGGGATGGTCCTAGTCGTCGTCCTCGTCGCCGCCACCCACCTCGACCGTCGCCAGCTGCTTGCCGTACCGCTCGATGCGGTCCTGGCAGCGGACACAGGTCTGAACCTCGGGCAGCGCCTGCAGGCGGGCGGCCGCGATCTGCTCCCCGCACTCCACGCAGGTTCCGTACTCGCCGTCATTGAGCCGGTCGAGCGCCGCGGACAGCGCGTTCACTCGCTCCACCAGCAGCTCGCGGGTCGCAAACCCGATCTCCCGACGCTCGTTCGCCTGGATCTCGTCCACCTCGTCGGCGTACGACCAGTGCTCACCGGTCGGGCCCAGCAACTCCTCCAGCGCCGCCGCGCCAGCCATGTGACGCAGGCGGCCTGCTGCCGTTCGCAGCTCCTGCTCCAGCCTCTTCCTGATGTCCATTGCCTCTCCTCCGTGCTCGGGAGCGGCATAGGCTGCAACGCCTGTGCCGCACTTGAGACGCGGGAGTGCCACGAAAGATTCATCGGGA
>DASUPA010000190.1:0-4407 GCA_036276335.1 Candidatus Methylomirabilota bacterium
CGGTTCGTGCTGCAGAACCGGCGCCCGACGGTCTGGCTGGAGGGCGGCTACCCCGAGAAGCTGGGCCTCCAGGCGCTCCACCCGGCCGCGCAGGGCACGGGCATGAGCACCGCGGAGGCGCAGGCGCTGCGCATCAACGACGCCCCGCTGTTCGCCGACTACATGAAGAAGGTGTGGGCGAGCACCGACGAGTACCTGGCGGCGGTCAAGCCGGCCGACCTCGAGCGCGTCATCCCGATGAAGTTCGTCGGCGACATGACCGCGATCCGCGTGCTCGCCTTCGTCGGCGTCACGCACGGGTTCACGCACTTCGGCGAGGTCGAGCTGGCCCGCACGCTGGTCGGGGCGGCGCCGGTGTACGGCGGGTAGCCGTCAGGGGCGATCAGACGCCCGCGGCGTGGCCGGCCCGGCGCAGCTCCTCGGCGAACGCCTGAAGCTGCATCAGGACTCCCAGGACCGAGCGCCCTCCGCCGTCACTTCACGAGGTCGCGCAGCTCCGGCACCACCCACAGCGGCGGCCGGCCGGCGTGGACGCGGAGGATGTTGTCGAAGGCGTTGCGGAACGTCTTCGGCCAGTTGTCCCACGTCGGTCCCGCCATGTGCGGCGTGATCGTGCAGGTGTCGACGTTCAGCAGCGGGTTGTCCTTCGACGGCGGCTCGTCGACCATGACGTCGAGGCCGGCGCCGGCGATCCGTCTGGTGATGAGCGCCTTGTGGAGCGCGCGCTCGTCGACGACGGGGCCGCGGCAGGTGTTGACGAGGATGGCGGTGGGCTTCATGAGGTCGAACTGCGCCTCGCCCATCATGTTCTCGGTCAGGGCCGTGAGCGGCGTGTGCAGGGTCACCACGTCGGAGATCTTCAGCAGCTCGTCGAAGAGGACGTACTTCACCCCCAGCGCGTCCTCCTCGTGCTCGGGCAGCCGCACGATGTCGTAGTAGACCAGCTTGCACTCGAAGCCGCGCAGGCGCCGCGCCGTCTTCTTGCCGATGTTGCCGAGGCCGACGATGCCCACCGTCTTGCCCTCGAGCTCGTAGAGCCGCGTCTCGGAGAAGTCCCCCACGCGCCACTTGCCGGCGCAGACGTTGTTGTGCTGCCAGTGCAGCTTCTTGAGCGTGGCCAGGATCAGCATGACCGCGTGCTCGGCCACCGCCACCGAGTTGGCGCCGCCGTTGTTGGCCACCGGCACGCCGGCGCGGCGGGCCGCCGCCAGGTCGACGGTGTTGTAGCCCGCGCTGATGAGCTGCACGAGCTTCATGTTCCTGGCGGACGCGTAGAAGTCCGGCCCGAGCGGGCTGCGCGCGAAGCCCATGAAGTACTCCGCGTCCTTGCAGGCCGCGATGAACTCGGGGCCGGTCGGGTCCGTGACGACCACGTCGAAGCCCGCCGGCTTCATCTCCATCATGACGTCGACGAGCGCCTTCGGCAGCTTGGGGGCGAAGACGATCCGCGGCATCCTAGCTCCTCTCCGAGCCGACCACGCTCACGAACGAGACGCACTCGCCCGGCGCGCCGCCCAGGTTGTGGGTGAGCGCGAGCGTGCGCCCGCGCGCGACGCTGGCGATCTGCCGCGCGCCGGCCTCGCCGCGCAGCTGGAGCCAGCACTCGAACAGCATCCGGAGGCCGGAGGCGCCGATCGGATGCCCGAACGACTTGAGCCCGCCGTCCGGGTTCACGGCCAGCTCCCCCTCGAGGTCGAACGTGCCGGCCAGGACGTCCTTCCAGCCGGTGCCGCGCGCCGCGAAGCCGAGGTCTTCCATGAGCACCAGCTCGGTCGGCGTGAAGCAGTCGTGCACCTCGGCCATCGCCAGCTCCTGGCGCGGGTCCTTGACGCCGGCCTGCGCGTAGGCGTCGGCGGCGGAGGCGACGACCTCGGGGAACGTCGTGTAGTCGTAGTCGGGATCGATCGGCCCGGCCGCGGGGCCGGCCACGAAGGACAGCGCCTTCACGTACAGCGGCCGGTCGGTGTAGCGGTGCGCGTCCTCGGCGCGGACGATGATGGCGGCCGCCGAGCCGTCGCTCACGCCCGAGCAGTCGAAGATGCCGAGCGGGCCCGCCACCAGCGGCGAGCAGGCGATGGTGTCCTTCGGCACCTCCTTGCGGAACTGCGCTCGAGGATTCAGCGCGCCGTTCTTGTGGTTCTTCCAGGCGATCCGCGTCATGACCTCCTTCAGCTGCTCGTTGCTGACGCCGTACTTCTTGCCGTAGGCGGGCGCCAGCAGGCTGAAGGTCGCGGGCGCGGTGAGCCCGGCACGGGTCCCGTCGCCGACGGAGTTGCTGTTCGGCAGCCCGGAGAAGCCGGAGTCCTTCAGCTTCTCGACGCCGATGGCCATGGCGACGTCGTACGCGCCGGAGGCCACTGCGTAGCACGCGTTACGAAAGGCCTCGGAGCCCGTCGCGCAGTAGTTCTCGAGCCGGCTCACCGGCTTGTAGTCGATCTTCAGCGGCCGCGACAGCGTGAGCCCGCTCTGGCCGGAGAAGAGCGTGCCGAGCCAGAAGGCGTCGACCTCCTTCAGATCGATGCCCGCCGACGCGGTCGCCTCCTTGGTGGCGTCCACCAGCAGGTCGCTGGCGCTCTTGTCCCAGTGCTCGGCGAACTTCGTGCAGCCCATGCCGACGATCGCCACGCGGTCCCGGATGCCGTTGCTCGCCATCAGCCCTGCCCTCCCCGGATCGGACGCGCCTTCCAGAAGTAGTTGTGGATGCCGCCGGCGGTATAGAGCCGGCGGAAGGTCATCTCGACGCGGTCGCCGATCTTCACGGACTTCGGATCCACGTCGGTCATCTCGCACTGGAACCGGCCGCCCCCCTCGAAATCGATCACGGCCACCACGACCGGCGGCGACATCGAGTAGGCGAGCCGGTCGACGGTGAACGTCGCGATCGACGCCGGCACGTCGCTCATGCGCTCCGGCGCCATGCGGTCGATGGCGTGGCACTTCACGCACACGCGCTGCGGCGGCACGTGCCGGGCGCCGCACGCCTGGCACCGGCTCCCGGTGAACGCGTATTTCCACGCCTCGGCGCGGGCCGCCGCCGGCGCGTCCGGCGGCTGCGGATCGGGCCGCCGCGGCGGCTCGCGCCGGATGAACCCGCGCCAGGTCAGGAACGTCGCGTAGGCGACGCGGCCGGGGCTCGCGAGCTGCGCGGCGACGGCGCCGCGCGCGCGGCGGGCGCCGAGGGCCGCGGTGGTGCGCCAGATGGTGACGTCGGCGCCGTCGGCGAGCGACACGACGGCGACGACCTGGTCGGGCCGCGCGCGGTCGAGCACGTCGGCGAGCAGCAGGCCCGCGTGGGCGGCGCCCGTGTTGCCGATGACGCCCGTGCGGTCGTCGACCAGCGCCTCCTTGCGCACGCCCGCGGAGGCGGCCACGCGCTTGTTGGACCGGCCGTGCGGGCCCGCCACGATGAGGTGGTCCACCGCCGGCGCCGTGACGCCGGCCTCCTTGAGCGCGTCGATGAGCGCGCGCTCCCCCAGCGGCACGTAGGCGAACTCGCCGAACCGCTCCTCCCACTGGCGCGAGTACGACTCGCCCGGCACGCGCCAGCGATCGAGGAACTCTGCGGTGAGCGAGGCGTGGCCGATGGGCTCGGCGAGCACGTCGCCCTCGCCGAGCAGCAGCGCCACCGCCGCGTCGCCTCCCTCGCGCTCGTCGGCGCCGCCCGGCAGGCCGGTGCGCAGGTCGGACAGCACGGCCAGCGCGGGGCCGCGCGCGTCGAGCGCGGCGCGCAGGACGCCGGCCGCGGAGCGCACGGCGCCGCCCATGTCGACGGCCATCGTCGACGGCGGCAGGTCGAGCGCCGCGTGGATGGCCGTGGCGTTCGTCTTGTCGAGGTACGCGGGATCGGACGTGGCGAAGTACAGCACCTCCGGCGTCGCGCGCGCTCCGCGCAGCGCCGCGCGCGCGGCCTCCACGCCCATCGACGTCGTGTCCTCGTCGTACGACGCGACGGCGCGCGTCCCCGAGCCGGCGGGCACGCCGAGCGCCTCCGCGATGGACGTGCGGTCGAGCCGCGCGTACGGGACGTAGGCGCCGCAGGCGAGGAGGCCGCGCATCGTGACCCCTCAGCCCACGTGCTGGCGCAGGAACTGGAGCGTGCGCTCCATCGCCTGGTCCGCGCTGGGCTTGTGATACGAGGCGCGCTCGTCGCAGTGGAAGCCGTGGCCGGCGGGGTAGACGTACTGGGTCAGGCTCGGATGGTGCTGCTTGACCTTCTCCCAGTGCTCCTTCGGGATCGAGGCATCCGTCTCGCCCCAGTGGAAGATCACCGGGCACTTCGGCTTCTCCGCGGCCGCGTCGGCCACACCGCCGCCGTAGTAGCTGACGGCCGCCGACACGCCGTCGATCCGCGTGGCCGTGAGCCACGCCATGGTGCCGCCGAAGCAGTAGCCGACGATGCCGACCTTG
>DASUPA010000191.1:0-10130 GCA_036276335.1 Candidatus Methylomirabilota bacterium
GTGGCGTCCTTGGCCTGCACCGGCACCTTGCCGACCGCGCGCACCCACTCCGTCGCCTCCCGGGCCGCGGCGTCCTCGGTGAGGATGGTGCGCACGACCTCGACCAGCTTCATGAGGGGGACCGGGTTGAAGAAGTGCAGCCCGAGCACCTGGCCCGGGCGCTTCGTGGCCGCCGCCATCGCGGTCACGTTGCACGACGAGGTGTTCGTGGCGAGCAGCGCGTGCGGCGCGCAGATGCGGTCGAGCCTGGCGAACGTCTCGTTCTTGAGCGCCTGGTTCTCGGTCATCGCCTCGACCACGAGGTCCGAGGTCTTCAGATCCTCGAGCCGCGTCGTGCCCGCGATCCGGCCGAGCGTGTCGTCCTTGGCCTTCGCGTCCAGCTTGCCCCGGGCGACGAGGCCGTCGAGGGTCTGGCGGAGACGGTCGAGGCCGCGCTTGACGAGGTCGTCGCTGGCCTCGACGAAGAGGACCTGGAAGCCGGATTGCGCGGCGACCTGGACGATGCCCGAGCCCATGAGGCCGCAGCCGATGACGCCGACATTCTTGATGGCCATGTGTCCTTCCCGGGGGTGAAACGTTGCGGGAGCGCGCGCTACCGGGAGCGGCGGCCGGGCAGCGGCTTCGGCTCGTCGTGGTCCGACCCCGGCGGACAGGGATTGCGGACCGTGACGGTCACGTTGCCGTACCGGACGCTGCCGTCCGCCTGCACCTCGCCGCTCGCCGGTCGCGGCGGCACGGGGGGCTCGGCCTTCAGCGACTCGAGGTACGCGGTGTCGCGCGCGCTCGCGCGCGGCGCGGTGAGGTCCAGGAACATCGACGGGCTGATGCGCACCTTGGCCTCGTCGGCGGACGCGACGCCGGCGGCGGCGAGCACGACCACGACGGCGGCTCCGAGCGTCTTACGCATGGCTGGCCTCCACGATCATGGCGATGCCCTGTCCGCCGCCGATGCAGAGCGAGGCGAGGCCGTAGCGCCCGCCGCGCCGCCGCAGCTCGTGCAGCAGTGTCAGGGCCAGGCGCGCGCCCGACGCACCGACCGGATGGCCGAGCGCGATGGCGCCGCCGTTCACGTTGGTCTGCTCGCGCGGCAGCTTCAGCTCCCGCTCGACGGCCAGGTACTGTGCGGCGAAGGCCTCGTTGATCTCGATGAGGTCGAGATCGCCGAGGCCGAGGCCGGCGCGCTCGAGGGCGCGCCGCGTCGCGGGCACGGGGCCGATGCCCATGACCGTCGGGTCCACGCCGGCGGTGGCCCACGAGACGATGCGCCCGAGCGGCGCCCGTCCGAGCCGCTCGGCGGCCGCGACCGAGGCGACCACCACCGCCGCCGCGCCGTCGTTGATCCCGCTGGCGTTGCCGGCGGTCACCGTGCCGGTGCTCGAGAACGCGGGCGGCAGCGCGCGCAGCTTCTCCACCGTCGTGTCGGGCTTGATGTGCTCGTCGCGCGCGACCTCCACCGTCTTGCCGCGCGACGTGACGGGCACCGGGACGATCTCGGCCGCGAAGTGCCCGGCCTGCTGGGCGGCCGCGGCCGCCCGGTGACTCCGGCAGGCGTACTCGTCCTGCTCGGCGCGGCCGATGTCGTACTGCGCGGCGAGGTTCTCGGCCGTCGCCGACATCGGCAGCTCGCAGTGGCTGTCCACCAGCGCGAGCCACAGGTTGTCCTCGAAGGCGCCGGCGCGGAACTTCAGCCCCCAGCGGGCGCCGCGCACGATGTGCGGCTGCCCGGACATCGACTCCGTCCCGCCGGCGAGGACGACGCCGGCGTCTCCGGCGAGGATCTGCTGGGCGGCGGTCACGATGGCCTGCAGGCCCGAGCCGCAGGCGCGGCCCACGGTCAGGGCCGGCGTCTCGGTGGCGCAGCCGGCGCGGAGCCCGATGTGCCGCGCGAGATAGGCGTCGCCGCCCGACTGCTGGATGACGTTGCCGAAGACGACGTGCTGGATCTCGCCGGCGCTCACGCCGGCGCGCGCCAGGGCCCCGCGGGCGGCCACCGTGCCGAGCTCCACGGCGGAGACGTCCTTGAGGGCGCCGCCGAACGAGCCGAAGGGCGTGCGGGCCCCGCCCAGGATCACCACGTCGTTCCGGGTCATGCGGTCCAGGCCTCCCTCATCAGTCGTACACGATGATCGAGTGCAGCGGATAGTTCTTCAGCTTCGCGCGCCCCTTGAGAAACGCCAGCTCGATCATGAACGCGACCCCCACCACCTTGCCGCCGAGCTGCTCCACGAGCCGCAGGGTGGCGGCCATCGTCCCGCCCGTCGCGAGCAGATCGTCGACGGCGAGCACGCGCTGGCCGGCCTTGATCGCGTCCTCGTGCACGGCCAGGGCGTCGCGACCGTACTCGAGCTCGTACTCGACCTCGATCGTCTTGCCCGGGAGCTTGCCGAGCTTCCGGACCGGCACGAACCCCGCCCCCAGCTGATGGGCGACCGCCCCGGCGAAGATGAAGCCGCGCGACTCGATGCCCACCACGACGTCGACTCGCTGCCGCTCGTACTCAGCGGCCAGCATGTCGACGACCGCCCGGAAGGCGGGACCATCCTTCAGGAGCGTGGTGATGTCCTTGAAAAGGATTCCCTCCGTCGGGAAGTCCTTGATGTCGCGGATCTTCGCGCGCAGCTCGGCCACGTCCACGCGCCCATAGTAATAGACGCATGTCGCAGCGCGCAAGGCACGCCCGCCTGCACAGGTCTTGCACCGCGCTGCACGTTTGAAACTGCTCCAATGCATCCGGCGCCACATCCGGTTTTCACGATGTCAACAATTCGGCGCAGTTAGGATTCGGCACGGCACTTGAGTATCCGAAGCCGGGCAGGAAAGGAGGTTCCGACCTATGTTCTTCAAGACTCTCGCCGCGGTCGGCCTCATCGTGGCCGTCTCCGCTGCGCCCGCATACGCGTGGGGAGGCAAGCGAGGCGGCAGCGATGGGGGTGTCCTTGCGACCGGTACGTCACGCACCATCGGCGCTCCCGACACAGGCAATGGCCCCGTGACCAGCGCCTCCGAGCCGCTCACGGCCCTCGCCGTCGGCCTCGGTCTGCTCGGCGCCCGCTTCCTGCGACGCCGCTAGGGTTCTCCGGAGGTCATGGACGCCGCCGGCTCATCCCGGCGGCGTTCCCGCGCCCGGGCGTCGTCGGCGCTCGCGTCCGAGGCGGGCCACGGCGTCCGGCAGCTCCGACAGGTCCCGGATGACGGCATCCGGCCGCTGCGCGCCGAGCGCCTTGATGGACGCGCTCGTCACCTGGATGACCCGCATCCCCGCCGCCCTCGCCCCCGCGACGTCGAGCACGCCGTCGTCCCCCACGTGAATGGCGGCCTCCGGCTCGCAGCCGATCGCGTGCAGGGCGCCGAGAAAGATCGCCGGGTCGGGCTTGCGGACCCCGACCTCGTCGGAGAAGACCGTGTGGGCGAAGTGGCGCAGCAGGCCGAAGCGGTCGAGCAGCTTACGCAGCGTCGCGCCCGGCGTCCGCATCGTGTTGGACACGATCGCCAGCGTGTAGCCTTCGTCCCGGAGGGCGGAGAGCGCCTTCGGCGCCCCGTCGTCCACGGCGGGCGGCACCAGCAGCGCCGGCGTGGCGTAGGCGTCGATCAGCGCGGCGAGGACGTCGGCGGGCAGCCGCGCGGGCAGCGCGCTGTCCACGCCGCCGACGATGGCGCGCACGTGGTCGGCCACGGGCACGTCGCGGTGCTGCGCCCAGATCCGGGACAGGTACACGGACGAGGCCTCGTAGGCGCGGTCGAGCGCCGCGGCGGACACGCGCACGCCGGCGCCGGCCAGGATGGTCTCGAAGGCGCGGAGCCGGCGGATCCGGTAGCGGTCGTCGCTCGCGGGCGAGTCGACGAGCAGCGTGCCCCAGAAGTCGACCGTGACCGCGCGGACGATCACACCGGCGGACCGAAGCGCGGAGCCCGCTTGGCGAGGAAGGCCTCGGCGCCCTCGCGCGGCTCGGCGCCCGCGTACGCGGTGGCGAAGGCGTTCACGCCGGCCTGCACGGCGGAGGGCAGGTCCGTCTCGCGCCAGCGGATGATCAGCTCCTTCTGCAGGCGCACGGCGCCCGGCGCGCAGCGCGACAGCGCCGCGAGCAGGTCGTCCACCGCCCCCGCGAGCGCGTCGGCCTCCACCACGCGGTTGACGAGGCCCCAGGCCAGGGCCTGCGACGCCGGCACCGTCGTCCCGAGGAGGAGCATCTCGGCCGCCCGGCCGGGACCGATCAGCGGCGGCAGCAGCGCGGCCTGGATGACCGACGGCACGCCGACGCGCACCTCGGGCAGGCCGAAGACGGCGCCCGCGGCCGCGACGCGAAGGTCGCAGGCCAGCGCCAGCTCGAAGCCGGCGCCCAGGCAGGCGCCGTTCACGGCCGCGATCACCGGGAACGGCGCGCGATGCACGGCATCGATGGCCGCGCAGAGGCTGCCGATCAGCGTCTTCGCGGACGGGACGTCGAGATCGCGCAGGACGTGCACGTCCATGCCGGCGGTGAACGCGCGCCCGGCCCCGGTCAGGACGACGGCGCGCACCGACTCGTCGCGCGCCAGCGTCGCGAACGTCTCGCGGACGGCGTGGATGAGGCCCGGCTCGAAGAGGTTCAGCGGCGGACGCTCGAGGGTGCAGCGCACGATCCCGCCGGCGCGCTCGACGCGGACCGTGCCGTCGGCCATCAGTACCGGCGCATCGTCGGGTCGACGGTGCGCGCCCAGAGGTCCAGCCCGCCGGCCAGGTTCTTCACGTTCTTGAACCCGTGCTGCTCGCGCAGGTACTGGGCGACGGCCGCGCTGCGGACGCCCTGGTGGCAGTAGACGACGATCTCGTCGTCGGGGCTGAGCTCGTCCGTGCGAAGCTCGATCTCCTCGATCGGGATGTGCACGGCGTTGTCCAGGCGGCAGAGCCGCGTCTCCCACTCCTGGCGCACGTCGAGCAGCAGCGGGCGGTCGTGGCCATCCAGCCGCGTCTTGAGCTCCTGGGGCGTGATCTCGCTCATGGACCCTCAGCGGGGCGCGGGACGGCCGACGAGAAACTCCTCGAGCCAGCCGTTCACGACGGACGCGCGCTCGATGTGCGGGAAATGGCCGCAGGCGTCGAGCCAGCGCACGCGGCCGCGCGGAAAGCCGTCGGCCGCCTCGGCGCAGTGCGCGGGGGCAACGGCCCGGTCCTGCCGGCCGTGGACCAGCAGGACGGGAAGGTCGAGCGTGGCGATCGCGCGGCGATAGTCCGCCCGGCGGTCGACCAGCTCCGTCCGGAGCGAGCGCGTCGTGCCGAGCCAGGCGGCGCGGGCCGCCACGCACGTCCGCGCGCCGTAGTCGCACCCGACGAGGAAGTCGATCTCGGCGGGGTCCGGCACGTGGAAGCAGGCGGCGATGGCGGCGCGGTACGCCGGCGCGCAGCCGCACAGCGCCACCAGCTCCCCGAGGCCGTACGCGCACACCAGGCGGTGGCGCCACGACACGCGCCAGGCGAAGCCGGGCACGACCGCGCCGAGCAGCGCGAGCCGCTCGACGCGCGCGGGATGCGTCAGCGCGTAGGTGACGGCCACCGCGGCTCCCAGCGAGTGCCCGACGAGCGAGGCCTGCGCGACCCCGAGGCCGTCCAGGAACCCGTGGAGCGCGCGGGCGAAGAACGTCAGCCCGTATCGCGCGCGCGGCTTGGCGGAGCGCCCGAAGCCGGGAAGGTCCAGCGCGTAGACGGTGGCACGGGAGGCGAGCGGCGCGATGTTGTGCCGCCAGGACCCGGCAAACCCGCCGAGGCCGTGCAGGAGCACGACGGCGGGGCCGCGCCCCTCGACGAGATAGTGCAGCGAGAGCCCGTCGACCTCACCGCCCCGGAGCCGGAGTTCTGGCATGGGGCTACGAGTTTACCAGAGTGTCTCCGTCGCTGAGCCGGCTGAGGGCGGAGCGGTACGGGAACACGCTGAAGACGCCCCCCGTGTGCACGAAGCAGACGCGGCCGCCCAGCGCGCGCGGGTCCCGCCGGAGCGTCTCGAGCAGGCCGCCGAACGCCTTCGCGGTGTACACCGGGTCGAGCACGAGGCCCTCGAGCCGCGCCACGCGCAGCACCGTCTCCAGCTCCTCGCGCCGGATCTCCGCGCGGCCGGCGCCCTGGTAGCCGTCGAGCAGCCGCACCTCGCGCGGGACCTCCACCGGCAGCCCGTAGCGGCGGCGCGCGCGGTCGATGACGTCGACGACGTACTCGCGGACCTGCGCGCCCGACCACGCGATCGGCACGCTGACGACCTCCGCGCGGAGCCCGGAGAGCTGGGTCGCCATGAGGAGGCCGGCCTGGCTGCCGCCGCTGAAGGCCGTGATCACCACCGTGTCGAAGGCGGGGGCGCCGTGGCGTACCTGCTCGGCCAGCTCCTGCCCGCACGCGAGATAGCCGAGCGCGCCCACCACGGTGGCGCCGCTCTCGGGGATGACGTACGGCACGCGGCCGCGGGCGCGCTCGCGCGCGGCGAGGTCCTGCATCACCTCGTCGATCTTGGTCCACTCCGCGTCCGAGCAGTAGCGCACCTCGGCGCCGAGCAGGCGGTCGAGCAGGAGGTTGCCGTCGTACTCCGCGGGCGGCGCGCCCTTGAGCGCGAGCACGGCGCGCAGGCCGAGCCGTGCCGCGACCGCGGCCACGCAGCGGCAGCAGTTGGACTGGAGCGTGCCGCACGTGATGAGCGTGTCGGCGTTCTGCGCCAGCGCTTCGCCCACGAGGAACTCCAGCTTGCGGATCTTGTTGCCGGTCTCCAGGAGTCCGGTCAGGTCGTCGCGCTTGACCCACAGCTCGACGCCGATCTCGGCGGAGAGGCGCTCGAGCTTCAGCAGCGGCGTGGGCGCGTGCGCGAGCTCGACGCGCGGGATGGGCGGCGCGGAGAGGGCCATCTCCGCCACTATCTCAGGCGAACAGGTCGCCTGGCAAGGAATCGGCCCCATCCACGGGCTGGCCGAGGAGCCGCTTCAGCATCCGGGCGTTGCGCACCGGGTAGTCCCGGTTGTTGTTGTTGAACGAGACGTGCACCTCTTCCGCCTCGCCGGCCGCCTCCTCGATCTCGGGCAGCAGGCCGCGCAGCTCGTCCTCCGTGTAGAGATAGTCGTACTTCTCGCGGACGGCGGGCTCCTCGCCGCGCAGCTGGCGCGTCCAGCCCTCGGCGTTGCGCCCGTGCAGGCGGAAGACCGCCAGCGGCGCCGTGACCTCGGCGATGCGCGGTACGGCGCCGGCCTCGACCGGCCCGTCGACGACGACGTTGGCGACCGCCGCCGCGCGCAGCGCGGCCAGCGTGTCGGGCGCGTGCTCCGGCAGCCAGGAGCGATGCCGGAACTCCACCGCCGGCCGCATCCCGGGCAGCCGCTCGGGGAGCGAGGCCACGTACGCGAGCCAGGCGCGGTCGAAGCGCACCCAGGGCGCGAACTGGAAGAGCACGTAGCCGAGCTTGCGGGCCTCGGCGAGCGGCGCGAGCGCGGCGCGGAACAGCCGGAACGCCGCGTCGAGCGCCTCGGCCGGGAACTCCCCCGCCTCGATCTCGCCGCGGTGCGTGCGCCGCGGGCGCGCGGGCAGCAGCCGCTCCACGTCGGCCGGCAGCGTCTGCGGCCGCGGGTGGTGGCCGGTGAGCAGCGCGTAGGCCTTGACGTCGAAGAGGAAGCCGGGCGGCGTCCGCGCGGCCCAGCGCGCGACCGTCAGCACGTCGGGAATCGCGTAGTAGGAGGAGTTCACCTCCACCACGTCGAAGCACGACGCGTAGTAGCGCAGCCGGGCCTCGGCGGACATGGACTTCCGCGGGTAGAAGGCGCCGCTCTCGATGAGCGCGGCGTCGGCCCAGGCGCTGATGCCGACGCGGATGCGGCGCGGGCTCAGACGATCTTCTCGTACACTCCGGGCGGGATCACGCGATACACCCGGATGGGCTGCGAGACGTTCTTGAACGTCCGCTCGCCCAGCGACTCGAGCACGAAGTGCGTGCGGATCCGCTCCGCGGTGGTCGGCCCGACGACGATCTCGTCGCCGAGCGCGGAGGCGGCGAGACGGGCGGCGACGTTGGTGGTGGGGCCGGTGGCGGTGAACGTCCACCGCTGGCCGCCGCCTCCGGCCAGCTTGGTGGCGCCGACGAGCGCCTCGCCGGTGTTGACGCCCATGTGCAGCTGCACCGCCGGGAAGACGCCACCGTACTCCTCGTTCAGCACCGCGGTGCGCTGGCGGATCGCGAAGGCCGCGCGCGTGGCGTTGAGGGCGTGGTCGGCGCCGCCGCGCTCCGCCTGGAAGATCACCATCAGACCGTCGCCCGCGGTCTCGTTGATGTCGCCGTGGTGCACCTGGATGATCTCGAAGAACGACGAGAAGTACGTCTGCACGAGCTGGTTCAGCCGCCGGGGCTCGAGCTGCTCGGACAGCTTCGTGTACCCGCTGATGTCGAGGAAGAGCACCGACACCTCGACGCTCTTCTTCTCCAGCTCGGTGGCGTCCGGGTTCTGCTCCAGGAGCTTCTTCACCGAGTCCGGCACGAACTTGGACAGCTCGCCCTTGAGCTGCTCGAGCAGCGCCAGCCGCTGGCGCGACTCCTGGAGGCTCTGGAGCGCGGTGGCGAGCTCGGTGTTCTTGCGCTCCAGGTCGGTGTGGGCCTGCGACAGCCGGCCCGTCATCTCGTTGAAGGCGATGCCCAGCTGCCCCAGCTCGTCGCGGCCGATGGCGGGCACACGCGCGTCGAAGTCGCCCTGGCCGACGCGGCGCGCGGCCGCCGCCAGCTGCGCCACCGGCCGCAGCACGATGCGCCGCATGGCGAGGCCCAGCAGCGCTCCGGCGGCGAGGATGGTGAGCCCGCCGACGGCGAGCTGCCGATTGCGGTGCCGGGCCACCTCGGCGAACACGGGCTCCATCGAGGTGGCAACCCGCACGACGGCCCGGACCTCGTGGTCGCTGCCGTGGCAGCCCTGGCACTTCTCCTGGTTCCGGATCGGCGTGTGCAGCGTGAAGTACCGCGCGGCGCCGCGCGTCTCGAGCGCTTCCTGGGTCGTCATCGTCTCGACCGCGCGGGTGAACATCGGGCCGCTGAGGCTGGCGCCCGCCGGCCGCGCCATCGCCTGGATATTTTTCAAGACCTCGGGCGCGAGCCCCGCGTTCCGGTCCACTTCCATGGCGGTCGCGAGGTCGGTGAACGCCTCCACGCCCGTGCGGCGGTACACCGCGAACTCCTCCACCGGCGAGCTCTGCTTCAGCTCCTGGATCACCGTGCGGGTGACGTCGGGGCGCTCCTGGAGCATCGCGCCCTCGATGGAGGCGACCAGCGTCGCCGTCAGCCGGCGCGCGGCGAGCTTGTTCTGCTCGACGAGGAGGTCCGCCTCGCGCTGGATCGTCACGACCGTGGAGAGCCCGAAGCCGATCACGAGGACGACGACGATCAGCAGCTCGATCTTGACGGCCAGCCGTGACACGCGCGTGATCGTATCACGCGCGATCCCGCGTCAGCAGCGGGTGGTATCATCCGCGCGCGATGAACCTGGCCACCCTCGGGGAGGAGAACGTTCGCCGGTTCGGGGAGTACGTGGCCCTGCATTTCGAGGGGCGCGACTACACGAACGTGCAGCAGCAGCGCGCCGCGGCGCGCGCGGCCCGGGCGCTCGAGCGGCTCGGCGTCGGCGTGGGCGATCGCGTGGTGGTGCTGCTGCCGAACTGTCCGGAGGTGATGCAGGCGTACGGCGGGATCCTGCGCCTCGGCGCCGTGATCGTGCCCGTCGTGTTCCTCCTGAGCGCGGACGAGGTCCGGCACATCCTCGAGGACTCCGAGGCGAGGGTCGTCGTCACGTCGCCCGAGCTGGTCTCGAAGGTGGAGGGCTGGACCGGCCCGGTGGTACTCGTCGGCGGCGGCCCCGGCGGCCTCGACTGGGAGACGCTGCTCGCGCGCGAGGACGAGGATGTGCCGATCGTGCCGCGCCAGCCGTCCGACCTCGCCGTGATCCTCTACACGTCGGGCACGACGGGCCGCCCCAAGGGCGTGGCGCTCTCGCACGACAATCTCGCCGCGAACGCGCGGGCCGCCGCGAGCCTGTACGAGCTCGACCGGACGGCGTGGGCGCTGGCCGTCCTGCCCCTGTCGCACTCGTACGGGCTCACCGTCATGAACGCCGGCAACATCCTCGGCACGCGGGCCGTCCTCCTGCGC
>DASUPA010000192.1:0-6888 GCA_036276335.1 Candidatus Methylomirabilota bacterium
GAGGCGGCGCCGCTCGCGCGCACGGCACCGTCGGCGTCGTAGTCGACGGTCACTTCCGTCGTGACGCGGCCGCCGGCGGGCCGCACCGGCGCGTCGGTAGGCACGTACGCAGCGAGGTCGGCGACGCCGAGTCCGTCGACCGTCGCGGTGGCGCGCGCCCGCAGCGGACGGAGACCGAGGCGCCGCACCTCCAGCGTGCCCGGCGCCCCGGCCAGGACGAACGTGGCCGACGCCCGGCCTTCCGCCGCGTCGCCGACGGTCACGATGTCGTGCGCCTCGAGCGCGACCTCGCCCAGGGTCCAGCGCCGCTCGGGCTCCACCGCACGGTCGTCCAGGCGGGCCCGGCTGCCGGTGACCAGCAGGGCCTCGACGACCGCTTCCACCGGCTCGCCCTCCGGCCGGGCGGCGATGTGCGCGACGACGTCGGAGACGTTGAACCGGTCGGGCGCCGTGCGCTGCAGGTAGACGTCGAGGCCCGCCAGCGCCAGCCGCTCGAGATGCCACCGGCCGCGCAGCAGCGGCGGGATGCGGAAGCGCGTGCTCAGCCGCGCGAGCGTCAGCGGCGCCGGCTCGCCGTCGCGGCCGTGCACGCGCACCTCGGTGGCGACCAGGCGGCGCGTGAAGAGGTTGAGGTCGACGTCGCCGATCGTCACCTCCCGTCCGGTCAGCGCCTCGGCGCGGCGCTCGGCGAGCAGGCGGACGCCCACGGGGAGGACGGCGAGCGCGATGGCGACGACGGCCACGAGCACGGAGACGACGATGATCCACGTTCGCGGCCGCCCCATCGCCGGCGCTCGCTACCGGCTCGCGACTCAGGACGCGCGGCGGAGACGCGAGGCGTCAGGCCGCACGGCGCCCCGTCGTGTCGCGCGCCTCGGGGCGACGCCCGCGCAGACGGAACCCCAGGAAGACGAGCAGGGCGCCGTGACGAGGGCCCACCAGTTCTTCGCCAGCAGATCCGCGGCGATAGCGGGCCCCCGGTCGTTCCAGCCCCGGTCGTCCAGCATCCGTTCCATCTCGTACCTCCTCGGGCGGACGACTGCCGCCCAGATCGGCTCGGGAGGCATGAAGCAACGCTGGTGCCGTCGTCCTCCGTGGGGCGCGGAGCGCCGTTCAGGACCAGCGCCCGTATTGCTGCCAGGCGGGGCGTGCCGGTCGGCGCGGGGCGCAGTCAGCCCCGGCGCAGATCGGCCCGGGCGAGGTCCTTGCCGAGTCGGTCGATGCGGGTCGTCTCGCCGAGTGCGCGCGCGATGGCGTCGAGGCGCGGGGGCGTGAGCGCGCAGCCGAGCGGCAAGAGCAGGCTTCGCTCGAGCCAGGCCACGGTGCCGGGGCACGCGTCGCGGCGGAAGGGAACCTGCTCGAGGCCGGGCCAGCGCATGGCCTCCACCCCGCGCCCGCGCAGCGCGCGGACGGCCCCGTCCGGATCCCCGACCCAGATCGGCATCGCCTGCGGCACCGAGCCCGGCGGCAGTGCCGGCACGGGAACCGTGACGCCCGGCATGTCGCGCAGCCGCGCCGACAGCCGCCGGTAGGCCGCCTGGCGGGTGCGAATCTGCTCGCGCCAGTCGAGCCGCGCGAGCATCGGCCGCAAGAGGAACGACGGCGCGGGTGGCTTCGAGTACTCCGCCAGATCGGGCGTGGCGCCCTGTGGCGTCGAGGTGTCCCGGTCGGGATGCGCATCGAGGACGGGCAGGCGGTCCTTGAGCGTCAGCACGTTCACGTTCATGGCGAACGCGGCCTGCTCGGCGAGCATGATGGCGAGCTTCACGAGCGTGCGGCGGTCGCCCGGGCCGGTACGCCGGGGAGCGCGGACGGCCGCGCGGACGTCAGGATCCCTCACCACCAGGAGCCCGCCGCCGGGCACCGGGGCCTGCTTTCGCAGGCTGAAGACGGCGAGGGCGCCGTAGGATCCGACCTGCGCGGCAGCGCCGGGGTCGGGGACGGTGTGCGCACAGTCTTCCACGAGCGGCATGGCGTGCGCGCTGCAGAATTCCTGCAACGGCCGTCTGGGTAGCGCCAGGCCGAAGTAGTGCAGCGCGAGGAGGGCGTCGCCCCGGTCGGGTGCGAGCGTCGGCCAGCGCGGCTCCAGCCGGTCGCTCACGTCGTACAGCGCGATCCCGAGGCCCGCGGCCCGCGCCACGTCGACCACGGGCCGGCAGACGTATGCGGGCGCCCACAGGCGGCGGACGCCGCGCACCTCTGCCAGGGCGCGCAACCCCTCGACCAGGGCGAAGCGCCCGCGCGCGAACAGCAGGGCGCCCGGGGGGAAGACGTCGGCGGTCCGCCACGGCCGGCGGTGTCCGCGGCGGCGTGGAGCGCGCACGGCGAGGGGCGCAAACGCGGGAACGAACACGCCGTGATGCGTGGCAAGTCGCATGCCGGCCCCGGTGTGCAACGCGTTTCCGCCCCGTCCTGCGGCCGCGTCGTCACAGTGCGCAGGCGCGGTGCGAGACGACGAGCGACATGCCGCGGAACCCCGGCGCCGACGCGCCCGGGTCAACGGTACACACGTTGCTGGGAGAAGGGAGCATGCGCAAGGTCTCGTCGTGACCGAGAGAGCTCTCGCCGTTCCGCTCGCCGTGCCCGCCGTCGATGTGGTCGCGCGCGCCGCCGGCATCCGCGCCGTCCCGGTGACGTGCAATCCGGACTGGAACGAGCTCGTGCTGGGGCTGGGCGATCCCGATCTTCGCCAGGGCTTCGAGTGGGGCGAGCTGCGGCGCCACGTCGAGGGGTCGGCGCTGCGGTATGCCGTGTACGACGGACGCACGCCGGTGGCCGCGCTCGCCGCCGTGTCGCGATCGTTCGGCTCGCCGTGGAGCGTGCTGTACGCATCCCGGGGCCCGGTGCTGGGGACCGCGAGCGAGCGCGCCTGGGACGGCGTCGCGGAGGCCGCGGCGGAGATGGCGCAGCGGACGCGCGCCGTGTTCCTCCGGTGCAGCCCCGGTGTGCCGGCCGGGGACCTGGACGTCCACGCCGGACTCGTGCGGGCCGGGTTCGTCCACGTCCCCGACGAATCGACGGTCTGGAACGCGCCGCGGGTGGCGATGGTGCTCGACCTGCGCCCGGACGAGGCAGCGCTGAAGCGCGCGATGCGCGAGAGCACGCGGCTGTCGCTCACGCGAGTGCAGAAGCACGGCGGGCGCGTGGACGTGGACACCTCCGAGGAGAGCGTGACCCGGTTCCACCGGCTTCTCGTCGCGGCCGGCCGGCGCAAGCGTTATCCCGTGCGCGAGCTCGGCTTCTTCCAGGCGCTGCGTCGCGAGTACCTCGCGCGTGGCCACGGGTGCGTGGCGCTGGCGTCCCACGAGGAGGGTGACCTCGCCGGCGTGCTGGGCGTGCGGTTCGGCCGGCGGGCGCACCTCCTCTATGCCGGGACCGCCGCCGACAGCGAGCAGGCCCGGAAGCTGAGGGCGGGGATCGCCGCGCACTGGGCGTTCATCCGCTGGGCGAAGACCGCGGGATGCGAGGCGCTGGACTGGGGCGGGGCGGTCACCAGCTTTCCCCCGGACCCGGCGAGCTTCGGCTACGGCATCTACGACTTCAAGCGCGGGTTCGGCTCCGCGCTGATCCGTCTCCCCGGCTACTACGATCTCGTCTTCCGGCCGACGCTCTACCGCGCGTTTCGCTGGCTCGAGACGCGCTGTGCCCCGGCGCTGTGGCGCCTGCGAGCCCGCCTGAACGCTCGCGCGTAGACGCCCGGGCCTGCGCCGGCGCCGGGCTCGCCGTCAGCGGCCCGCGCGCGACGCCGCGAAGATGTCCCAGGCGGCCATGAACATCGCCGCGATGACGGGGCCGATCACGAGGCCGTTGAAGCCGAAGATCGCGATCCCGCCCAGCGTCGAGACGAGGATGACGTAGTCGGGCAGCTTCGTGTCCTTGCCGACGAGGACCGGACGGAGGACGTTGTCCACGAGGCCGATGACGACCACGCCGTAGGCGACCAGCACGATGCCCTTCCACACCGAGCCGCTCGCCAGCAGGTACACGGCCACCGGCAGCCAGATCAGCGCGGTTCCGACCGCGGGCAGCAGCGAGACGGCCGCCATCAGGACGGCCCAGAGCAGCGCGGCGTGGATGCCGAGGAGCCAGAAGATGATCCCGCCGAGCGCCCCCTGCACGAGGGCGACCACGATGTTGCCCTTCACCGTCGCGCGGATGACGACGGCGAACTTCTCGAACAGATCGTGCTGCTGCTCCGCGTGCAGCGGGATGGCCTCTCTCACGCGACTCGTCAGCCTGTCGCCGTCGCGCAGCAGGAAGAACAGGACGTAGAGCATGACGAAGAGGCTGACGACGAAGTCGAACGTGCGCTGGCCGATGCTGATCGCCTGCGCGGCGAGGAACTGGCTCGCTCGCATCAGGCCGGCCGACAGCTGTTCCTGCGCGGCGGCGAGGTTCGTCAGACCGAAGCGGTCCAGCAGCGCGGCCGCCCACGTGGGCAACGCGTCGAAGACCTGCTGGAAGTAGCGGCGGAAGTCGAGCTCCCCCGACTGGATCCTCTCGTACACGCCGGCCGCTTCCTGCACGAGCGCGGCCGTGATGAGGGTCAGCGGCACGATGACCATCACCACGATGATGGCCAGGGTCGCCAGCGCCGCGAGGTTCCGCCGTTGCCCCATGGAGGCGGCGAGCCGGCGGTACACGGGCGCGAAGAGAATCGACGCGATGGCGGCCCAGAGCACCGCGCCGTAGAACGGCCACACGATCAGCGCGAACAGGACCGAAACCGCGAGCAGCAGCCACAGGAAGGTCCGGTCCTCGAGGTCAGGCACGCGCGCGGGCCCCCGGAACGAGCGCCGATGGTGTCACGGCCCGACGCCAGCGACGCCGAAGGATGTTCATAGGCTGAACCGGTCGCCACGATACCAGACGGCGGATGGCTGTGCCTCCCATCCGGCACGCCGTCACACCGGTGCGCCCGCGCGAAGGGTGCTTCGCCCGGCCGCGGGCTCGCGATGGCGGGGCCGGTGGCGTTGCGCTTGCACCGGTGCGCTGAAACGGCGCGGAACGGCGGGAATGTCCACGGTCCAGGCGTGCAGCGGCGAGGTGGCGGATGGCGAGAGCGGCGTCGAGCCTGGCTCGGGCACCGGTGGCGGCGGTGGGCCTGGCGCTGGCCGGGTGCACGGGCCCGCTGTCGGCGCTCGCCCCGGCCGGTGCCGCCGCCGACGCCATCGCGACGCTGTTCTGGTGGATGGCCGCGGGGGCCGTGCTCATCTGGCTCGCCTTCGTCGCGCTCGCGGTCTACGCCGTCTCCCGGCGCTCGCGCGTCCTCAGCCGCCGCGCCGGCGGGATGCTGATCATCGGCGGCGGCATCGTGTTCCCCCTCGTCGTGCTCACGGCCGTGCTCGTGTACGGGCTCGCGCTGCTGCCACGACTGCTCGCCCCCGCGCCCGGGAACAGCCTGAAGATCGCCGTCTCCGGCGAGCAGTGGTGGTGGCGCGTGCGCTATCTCGGGCCCGGCGGGTCGCCCGTCGAGCTGGCCAACGAGGTCCGGCTGCCCGTCGGTGAGCCGGTGGAGCTCAGCCTGGCGAGCCCGGACGTGATCCACTCGTTCTGGATCCCGTCGCTGGCCGGCAAGATGGACATGATCCCCGGACGCGTGACGCGGCTGGTGCTCGAGCCCTCGCGCACCGGCGTCTTCCGCGGCGTGTGCGCCGAGTACTGCGGGATCGCGCACGCCCTCATGATGTTCCCGGTCGTGGTGCTCGAGCGGGGGGAGTTCGCTCGCTGGCTCGCGCAGCAGGCGGCGCCGGCGGCGGCACCGGTGAGTCCCGACGCCCGGCGCGGCCGCGCCCTGTTCCTCGCGAGCGGCTGCGGGGCCTGCCACACCATCCGCGGCTCGGCGGCGCGCGGGGCGGTCGGGCCCGATCTCACGCACGTGGGCAGCCGCCTGAGCCTCGGCGCCGGCATCCTGCGCAACGACCCGGACACGTTCGTGCGCTGGATCGCGCGGACGGAGCAGGTGAAGCCGGGCGTCCACATGCCGGCCTTCGGCATGCTGCCGGCGGACGACCTGCGCGCGCTCGCCGCGTATCTGGACTCGCTGGAGTGAGCGCTCGCGAGGACCGCGACCCGGCGCCGCTCCCCGAGCCGCCGCCGCTCGCCGTGCAGCGGGCGCAGAGCGAGCGGCTGGAGCGGACGTGGCGGCAGCCGCGCGGCTGGCGCTACTGGTCGGACGTCAACAACACGACCGTCGGCGTCTGGTACACGAGCGCGACGTTCGTCTTCTTCCTCTTCGGCGGCGCGCTCGCGGTCCTCATGCGCACGCAGCTCGCGGTGCCGAACAACGACTTCGTCTCGCCCGACCTGTACAATCAGATGTTCACGCTGCACGGCTCCATCATGATGTTCCTCTTCGCCGTGCCCGTCTTCGAGGCCGCCTCGATCCTCTTCCTGCCGGCGATGCTCGGCGCACGCGAGCTGCCGTTCCCGCGGCTGTCGGCCTACGGCTTCTGGGGCTTCGCGGTCGGCGGCAGCTTTCTGTGCGCCTCCATCTTCTTCGACGCCGCGCCGCGCGGCGGCTGGTTCATGTATCCGCCGCTGACGTCGCAGTATCAGCCGGGCATCGGCGGCGACATCTGGCTCCTCGGCTTCTCGTTCATCGAGGTGGCGGCCATCGCCGCGGCCGTGGAGCTGATCGTCGGCGCGCTGAAGTGCCGCGCGCCCGGCATGCGCGTGAACCTCATCCCGCTCTACGCCTGGTACATCCTCATCGCGGCGGCCATGGTGCTCTTCGCCTTCCCGGCCCTCATCGCCGGCACCATCCTGCTCGAGCTCGAGCGCGCGTTCGCCTGGCCGTTCTTCGACCCGGCGCGGGGCGGCGATCCGCTGCTCTGGCAGCACCTGTTCTGGATCTTCGGCCACCCGGAGGTGTACATCATCTTCCTG
>DASUPA010000193.1:0-6196 GCA_036276335.1 Candidatus Methylomirabilota bacterium
CCCGCCGGCCGAGACCGTCGAGCGGGACGCGAATGCCGCCGCCGAGGAAATCGAGCAGCAGCGGCGCCGGGAGGAGACGCTGCGCGGCGTGACGCGGCCCGTGCCCAGGCGCCCGGACCTCGACTACGACGTGAAGAGCGGCATCCAGTCGCAGCGCCTGAACGACGCGCTGCGCCGCCGCTGACCGGCCGCGCCGCCCCGGCGTCCCCGGCGCGCGCGGACTGCCCGGCGACGACGGCCGAGGGACACGGCGTATGCTAACCTCCACCGTCCGATGACGCGCGACGAGATCCCGACCCCGGCGCTGCTGCTCGACCTCGACCGCTTCGAGCGCAACATCGCCCGCATGGCCGCGCACGTTCGCGCGGCCGGCAAGGCGCTGCGGCCGCACGCCAAGACCCACCGCTGTCCGGAGATCGCGCGGCGGCAGGTCGCGGCGGGCGCGCTCGGCGTGGCGTGCGCGAAGCTCGGGGAGGCGGAGGTCATGGCGCGCGCGGGGATCCGCGGCCTGCTGATCACGACGGAGGTCGTGGCGCCGGCCGCGATCCGGCGCCTGACGCGGCTGGCGGCGGAGGCGCCGGACACGATGGTCGTCGTCGATCACCCGGACAACGTCGAGGCGCTGGCGCGCGCGGCCGTCGAGGACGGCGTGACGCTCGAGGTGCTGATCGACGTCGACGTCGGCGGCCGGCGACCCGGGGTCCAGCCCGGCGACGCGGCGGTGGCGCTGGGTCGCGCCGTCGCCGCGCAGCCCTCGCTCCGCCTGCGGGGACTGCAGGGGTACGCCGGGCACTGCGCGCACGTCATCGGCTGGGAGGCGCGACGGCGCGCGTCCCACGAGGCGATGGCGCCGCTCATGGAGACCCGCCGTCGGTTCGAGGCGGCCGGACTTCCCGTCGACGTCGTCGCCGGCGGCTCCACCGGCACCCACGACATCGACGTCGAGCTGGCGGGCCTCACCGAGCTGCAGAGCGGCTCGTACTGCGTGATGGACGTCGACTACCGGCGGATCGGCGGCCGTCGCGCCGATGCCTTCACGGAGTTCGAGATGGCGCTGACGGTGCTCGCGACGGTCGTCAGCGTTCCGACCGGCGACCGCGCGATGGTCGACGCGGGGCTCAAGGCCTTCTCGACCGACAAGCCGTTTCCGCCCGAGCCGGTGGAGCGACCGGGCGTGGAGTACGGGTTCGCGGGCGACGAGCACGGGCGCCTCACCGTCGTCGACCGCGAGCGCCCCGTGCGCCTCGGCGAGCGGATCGAGTTCCTCCCGCCGCACTGCGACCCGACGTTCAACCTCTACGACCGTGTGTGGTGCGTGCGCGGCGGCAAGGTCGAGGCGGTGTGGGACATCGCCGCTCGCGGCCGCTCGGACTGAGCGCGCGTCCGCGCGATGGAGCGGCGCCGGCTCGGCCGGACGGACATGGTCGTAAGCCCCCTCGGCTTCGGGGGCAGCGAGATCGGGTACGAATCCGTGTCCCAGGCCGACGTCACGCGGCTCCTCGACGCGGCGCTGGACGCGGGCCTCAACGTCATCGACACCGCCGAGTGCTACGTCGACAGCGAGGCCCTGATCGGGGCCGCCGTGCGCGGGCGCCGGCGCGAGGTCTTCCTCTTCACCAAGTGCGGGCATCCCCGGGGCTTCGGGACGGGCGACTGGCGCCCGGCGTCGCTGCTGCGGTCCATCGAGCGAAGCCTCGGCCGCCTCGGCGCCGACGTGGTGGACCTGGTGCAGCTGCACTCCTGCTCCGAGGCCGACCTGCGGCGGGGCGACGCGATCGCGGCCCTCGAGACGGCGCGCGAGCGGGGGATGACGCGCTACATCGGCTACAGCGGCGACGGCGCCGCCGCGCGCTACGCCGTCGAGACGGGCCGCTTCGACACGCTGCAGATCTCCGTCAGCATCGCCGACCAGGAAGCCATCGACCTCGTGCTGCCGCACGCGACGGCGCGCGGCCTCGGGGTCATCGCCAAGCGCCCGCTCGCCAACGCCGCCTGGAGGACGGCGCGGAAGCCGCGCGAGGCCTATCACCAGGAGTACTGGCGACGCCTGCAGGCGCTGGACTACGACTTCCTGCGCCGGCCGCTGCCCGAGTCGATCGGCACGGCGCTCCGCTTCACGCTGTCCGTGGGGGGTGTGCATACCGCGATCGTGGGCACGACGCGGCCGGGACGCTGGAGCGAGAACGCGGCCCTGCTGGGCGCCGGCCCGCTGCCGCCAACCGAGCTGGCGGCCATCCGGCGGCGCTGGCACGAGGTGGCGCGCCCGGACTGGCGCGGCCAGACGTGACGGAAGATCAGGGCGACTCGGGCGGCAGGTGCGCCGCGATGGACGCCAGGAGCGCCCGCGCGCGGGGCACGTCGGAGAGCGTCCAGTACGGGGGGTCGCTCGGGGCCCGCTCGCCGAGCACGCGCTCCAGCTCCCGCTGCGCGTCGCCGTAGCGCCGCGTGGCGATGTAGAGGCGCGCGAGCTCGACGCGCGTGCCCGTCCGCCGGGGATCCGCCTCGAGCGCCGCGCGGAAGTGCGTCTCCGCCCGCACGCGGTCGCCGCCCAGGAATCCCGGCAGCTCGGCGGCGAGGCCGCCCGCCAGCGTGTGCCCCTCCACCGAGGCGGGGTTCAGGCCCAGGATGATCGCCGCCTCTTCCCGGAGCGTCGGCAGCGTGGAGACGGCGCGCATGATGCCGCGCGTGCCGGCCCAGCGCGCGCTGTTCAGGGCGTACCACACGTGCGCCTCCTCGCTCCGCGGCGCGGCCGCCACCGCGCGACGCCCCGCCTCGCGGCCCTGCTCGTAGGCGGCGAGCTTGTCCCGTCCGGACCGCGCGCGGAACTCCCCGAGCAGGAACCAGGCGCGAGCCAGCGCCGCGAGCACCTCGGCGGTCGGCTCGCGCTCGGCGGCCGCCTGCAGCAGGTCGCGCGCCCGCTCCAGCCGGCCGAGATCCTCGTGATACCGCGCGAAGAGCGGCCGCGCGGCGTCGAGGGCGGGCTGGGCGCTCGCCGGGGCGGTGGACACCGCCAGCAGCGCGAGGAGCGCGAGCGCGCCCGCCCGTCCCGTGCCCGCCGCGCCGCTCACGCGCCCGGGCGGTACGCGATCAGGTAACGGTGCTCGCCCTCCAGGACGACGTCGCCATGCTGGTTCGTCAGCGTGACTCGCAGCGTGAGCAGCCCGGCCGAGCGCTTGCGGTCCAGCCCGGCGACCTCGTGGCGCGGCTTCAGCGTGTCGCCGATGAAGGCGGGACCCTTGAAGCGTGTCGTCTGCTCCACGAAGGCCACGATGGAGTCCTCGATCACGGGGGCCAGTGTGGAGGCGCCGACGGCCGTCAGCGAAGTCAGCAGCAGGCCGTGCGCGAGCCGGCGCCCGAACCGCGTCCGCTTCGCGTACTCGTCGTCGTAGTGCAGCGGATGCGCGTCGCCGGTCATGCCGGCGAAGAACATGAAGTGCGCGTCCGTCAGGGTCTTGGCGGGACTCTCGAAGCGGTCGCCGAGCCTGAAGTCCTCGAACCAGCGCTGCTCGCTCACCAGAGGGCCCAGAAGATGGCGCGGGCCTCCGCCGCCGTCCGCGCCGCGAAGAGCGCCGGGCGCGTGCGCGCCGAGTTCGGCAGCCCGTCGGAGTACCAGGCCAGGTGCTTCTTCAGCTGGACGAGCGCAAGCCGCTCCGGCAGGTGCGCCTCGATCAGCGCGCAGTGGCGCCGGACGACGGCCGCGCGCTCGTCCCGCGTGACGGCGCGGCCCCGGAAGACCCACGGCCGGCCGAGCGCGCCGCGGCCGATCATGACGGCGGCGCAGCCCGTGGCCGCGACCATCGCCCGCGCGTCGTCGACGCTGCGCACGTCCCCGTTGCCGACGACCGGCACGCGGACCGCGGCCACGACGTCGGCGATGATGGCCCACGGCGCCCGTCCGGTGAACTGCTGGGACCGCGTGCGCGGGTGCACCGTGATCGCGTCCACGCCCTCCGCCTCGGCGATCCGCGCGACCTCGACGGCGTTGAGCGCGCGGTCGTCCCAGCCCCCGCGGATCTTGATCGTGAGCGGCCCGGCGACGGCCTTGCGCAGGGTCCGGAGGATCACGGCCGCGCCGACCGGATCGCGCATGAGGGCGGCGCCCTGGCCCTTGGCGACGATCTTGGCGACCGGGCAGCCCATGTTGAGGTCGATGCCGTCGGCGCCCGCCGCCTCCAGCCGGCGCGCCGCCTCCGCGAGCACGTCCGGATCGTTGCCGAGCAGCTGCATGGCGAGCGGCCGCTCCTCCGGCAGGTGGCGGGCGAGCGCCTCCGTCTTGCCGTTGCCCATCACCAGCGCGCGCGCGTCGATCTCCTCGCTGGTGAGCGGCCCGGCGCCCGCCTCGCGACACACGAGGCGGAAGGGCGCGTTGGTGACGCCGGCCATCGGGGCGAGCCGGAGGTCGAGCGGGGTCATCGCCCCATCATGCCATTCGCTTGTAGAGCCGGCCGGCCTTCATGATGACGTGAAGGTTGTCCTGCACCTGGAAGGCGCGCAGGTTCTTCAGCGGATTGCCCTGCACGACGATGAGGTCGGCGTACTTGTTCGGCTCGACGGTCCCGATACGGTCGGCCATCCGGAACAGCTCGGCGTTCACGCGGGTGGCCGAGAGCAGGACCTCCATCGGCGTCATGATCTGACCCTTCAGCTCGAACTCCACGGCGCGCTGGGTGGCCATGTCGCCGAGCAGATCGGAGCCCGAGCCGATCTGGCAGCCCGCCCGGTAGGCGTACTCGAGCCCTTGCACCGACTGCTGGCGCGCCAGGTCGATCTTGGCGATCTGGTGGTCGCCGATGCCGTAGCGCTTGCCCTCGCGGTAGATCGCCTCGTAGGTCACCATCGTGGGGACGAGAAACGCGCCCGCGTCCTTGATGGCTCGGGCCGCGCCCTCGCGGATCAGGTTGCCGTGCTCGATCGACCGGACGCCCGCCTCGATGGCGCGGCGGACGGCGGAGTCCGAGTACGCGTGCGAGAGCACGTACGTGCCGACGGCCTGCGCTTCCTCCACGGCCGCCCGCATCTCGGCCACCGTGAACTGCGTGGTGTCCAGCTCGTCCGCCGGCGACATGGCTCCGCCGGAGGCCATGATCTTGATCTGGTCGACGCCGCGCCGGATGTTCTCGCGCGCCGCCCGGCGCACCTCGTCGGGGCCGTCCGCGATGAAGCCAATCATCCCCACGCAGCAGTCGATGGGATCCGTCCACTCGGCGCGCCGGCGCTTGTCGCCGTGGCCGCCGGTCTGTGAGATGTAGCGCCCGGAGACGAGCAGCCGCGGGCCGGGAAAGTGGCCCTCCTCCAGGGTCATGCGAAAGCCGTAGTCGGCGCCGCCCGCGTCGCGCACGGTGGTGAAGCCCTGCATGAGGCACTCCTCCGCCCGCTTCATCGCCCGCGCGGCGATGTAGGAGGGCGGGTAGTGCCGGTGCTGGTCGGTGATGTTCTCCGTGACCGCGCAGATGTGCACGTGCGCGTCGGTCAGCCCGGGCATCAGCGTGGCGCCCTTGCAGTCGATGGTGGTCACGGGTCCGGGCAGCGCCCCGGCGTGCCCTTTCGGCAGGACGTCCTTGATGCGGTCGCCCTCGACGACGACGGCCGCGCCCTCGACCGGGTCGGCGCCCGTGCAGTCGATGAGGAACGCGTTGGTGAAGACGGTCAGCGCGGTCATCGCGCGACCACCTTCGCGTCGTACATCCAGACTTTCTCGTCAGCGCGCGGGGTCCATTCGACGGACAGCGCGACGCCGTAGAGGTCATGCTGCTGCCAGAGGAAGACCCATGGCGCCTCGGCCTGCACCAGACGCTGGAGCTCGGCGTACGCCTCCGCGCGCGCCTTCGGATCGAGCAACGTCCCCGCCCGCGCGATCTTGGCGTCGAGCGCCTTGTTGTTCCCGTACGAGGAGTACGTCTGGTCGGCCAGGAACAGTGGCTGCATCGTGCCCTGCCCGTGCAGCGCAGGCCCCCAGCCGAGAAAGAACATGTCCCCGGTGTTCCGGTTCTTGATCTTGTCGAGATGCGTGCCCCACTCGTTCACCACCACGTTCGTCTTGATGCCGAGGCGCTGGAGCTGGGCGCCGATCGCCAGTGAGACGTCCTTGTCCAGTGGATACCGCCCGGAGGGCGTATCGAGCCTGAGGGTGAGCGTGCTCGGATCGATCCCCGCTTCCTTGAACAGCGCCCGGGCCCGTGTGGGATCGTACTTGAGA
>DASUPA010000194.1:0-2207 GCA_036276335.1 Candidatus Methylomirabilota bacterium
TTCCAGAAGCAGGCCGGCGTCGAGCTGGTGGCCGTGGCCAACCGTTCCCGCGAGTCGGGCGAGCGCGTGGCCAAGGAGTTCGGCATCGCGCGCGTCTACGACGACTGGCGCGAGCTGGTCCGCGCGGACGACCTCGACGCCGTCTGCATCGGGACGTGGCCCTACACGCATTGCGAGATGACGCTGGCCGCGCTGGCCGCCGGCAAGCACGTCCTCTGCGAGGCGCGCATGGCCATGAGCGCCGCCGAGGGCCGGCGCATGCTGGAGGCCTCCCGCCGGGCGCCGGGGCTCGTGGCCCAGCTGGTGCCGTCGCCGATGACGCTGGAGGTCGACGCGACGCTGCGCGAGCTCATCGCCGGCGGCTACGTCGGCGACGTCCTCGCCGTCGAGCTCGCCGCCACGCGGAGCGCCGGCTTCGTCGACCGCGAGGAGCCGATGCACTGGCGGCACGACGTCGCCCTCAGCGGTCACAACATCCTCAACATGGGCATCTGGTACGAGGCGATGATGCGCTGGCTCGGCCCGGCGCGCCGCGTGATGGCCATGGGCAAGATCGCGGTGCCCCAGCGGCGTGACGAGCACGGCCAGCTCCGCGACGTGAAGATCCCCGACCACATCGAGATCCTGGCCACGCTCCGTCACGACGTGCTGGCCCGCATGCGCTTCAGCTCGATCACGGGACTGGCGCCCGCCAGCGAGGCGTGGATCTACGGCACCGACGGCACCCTGCGGCTCGAGGCCGACGCCCGGCGGCTCTCCGGCGGGCGTCGCGGGGACACGGAGCTGCGCGAGATCCCGATCCCGCCCGAGCGGCGGATCGGCTGGCGCGTGGAGGAGGAGTTCGTCAACGCCGTCCGCGGCAAGGAGAAGGTCTCCCACACGACCTTCGAGGACGGCGTCCGCTACATGGAGTTCACCGACGCCGTCACGCGGAGCGCCGCGCTCGAGCGGGCGGTCGACGTGACGCCACTCTGAGAACGGGAGCGAGCATGCTGGCCATCCTGGTCAAGGTGCGCGTGAAGCCGGAGCTGCGGGAGAAGTTCCTGAAGGCCATCGAGCACGACGCGCTCGGCTCCGAGCGCGACGAGCCCGGCTGCCTGCGCTTCAACGTCCTCCGGGACGAGAAGGACGAGAACGTCTACTACTTCTACGAGGTCTACAAGGACCAGGCGGCCCTGGAGGCCCATCGCGCCGCCCCGCACTACGCCGTGTGGCGCGCGGCGGCGGACACGCTGGACGGCCCCACCGAGGCCACCCGCTGCACCACCGTCTTCCCGGCCGACCGCGCGTACTGGGGCAAGACCTAGGCCGTCGCGCGAATTCCGGCCCCCCCGGAGCCGTCTGATCCGGTGGAGGCGCTCGAACATGGTCCCCGACACCCGACGCATCACGGCAGGTCTGCTCGCCGGCGCCCTGCTGCTCGCGGGGGTCGCGCAGGCCCGCGCGCAGGACACCGAGGCGGGCGGCGTGACACCCCCGCGGCTCAGCTATCTCGACGGTCCGGTCTCGTTCTGGCGGCCCGGGGCCGAGGAGTGGATGGCCGCCGAGGCGAACGTGGCGGTGGCGCCGGGCGACGAGCTGCACACCGGCCGCCACGGCAACGTCGAGCTGCAGATCGGCCCCCGCGCCTTCGTGCGCGCCTGGGGCGACACGCAGTTCGGGGTGGTCGACCACGGGCCCGAGCTGCTGCGTCTGCGGGTGACCGACGGCCACGTCGCCGTCGATGCGCGCGCGCTCGACCCGGGACTGGTCATCCAGGTCCAGGCCCCCGCGGCCACCTTCGCGATCGACCGCTCCGGCTACTATCGCGTCGACGTCGAGCCCGACCGGACCTCGTTCACCACCCGGCGGGACGGGCACGCGACGATCACGCGCGTGGTGGCCGGCGCCACCGAGACGGCGACGGCCCCGGAGCCCGACGTGTGGGACCGCTGGAACCAGGTGCGGACGGATCATCTGCTGCAGGCCGCCTCGGCACGCTACGTGCCGGAGGGCGTGTACGGCGCGCACGACCTGGACCAGCACGGCGACTGGCGCGTGGTCCCGACCTACGGCGCCGTCTGGGTCCCGCGCGGCGCGCCGGCCGGCTGGGCGCCGTACACCACCGGCCGATGGGCCTGGGATCCGCGCTACGGCTGGACCTGGGTCGACGCGGCCGTGTGGGGCTGGGCGCCGTATCACTACGGACGCTGGGTTCATCTCGAGGG
>DASUPA010000195.1:0-4595 GCA_036276335.1 Candidatus Methylomirabilota bacterium
CGCTCGCCACGGCCGCGATCTGCTTCGCGTGCATCCAGGACGCCGTGGACACGGAGACGCCGGGGAAGGGGTCGAGGTCGAAGTGCCGCCAGTCGCCGCGGTCGAGATAGCGCGACATGTGGCCGGTGCGGATCAGCAGCAGGTCGCCGCGCTGGACGGTGACGCCGGCGGCGGCGGCCGTTCCCTCGAGGTCGTCGACCGTGATCGCGTAGCCGGGCTCCAGGGCGCGCACGCCCTTGTAGCGCGCGACGTCCAGCAGGACGCCGCGGCCGACGATCCGGTCGCGCGTCTTGTCGATGCTGTTCTTCGCGGCGCCGCTGCTGGTGACCAGCGTCGCGTCGAAGCCGTTGTACATCTTCCCCTCGTAGAAGATGTGGGCGAGGCTGTCCCACTGCGTCGCGCACTGCAGCGGCATGACGATCCAGTCGTCCGAGCCGCCGTAGCCCTGCATCGCGGCCACCTCGGCCGGCGTGCGCGGCGCGTCGCCGCCGTCGCGGAACATCGTGTGGATGGGGTTGAAGCGCTGCCGCGTGCCGCTCTGCGGGCCCTGCCGATCGAGGGGGATGCCGAGCGCGAAGACCTTGCCGGAGGTCACGAGGCGGGCGGCGGCCGCGATCGTGTCCGGCGTGATGTAGTTGAGCGTGCCGATCTCGTCGTCGGGGCCCCAGCGTCCCCAGTTCCGGACCGACAGCGCCAGCGTGCGGAGGGCCTCCTCGCTCATGCGGGGCGCCCGCGCAGGGGATCGGGCAGGACGAGGGCGCTGGTCACGGCGCCAGAGTGTGCGCGTGACGCCCGTCACAAGTCAACGGCGTGGGGTTTGCCCCGGCCGCGCGTCCGGGGTAGGGTCGCGGCCAGGAGGATGCCATGACCCGCATCGATCCCGTCTGGGCCACCGTTGCCGAGATGTCCCGCGCGTTCGGGGAGGGAACGCTGTCCCCGGTCGACGTCGTCGACACGCTGCTGGAGCGAATCCGCAAGCGGGATCCCGTGCTCCACGCGTTCATCGCGGTCTACGAGGCCGACGCCCGCCTGGCCGCGGAGGCCGCCCACAAGGCGATGCGCGCGCGGCACCGGATCGGCCCGCTGCACGGGGTGCCGATCGGGCTGAAGGACCTGGTCGACCTGCAGGGCCGGGTGACCACCGGCGGCTCGAAGGTCTGGCTCGATCGCGTCTCGCCCGTGACCGCGACCCTCGCCGAGCGGCTCGTGGCGGCCGGGATGATCGTGCTCGGCAAGACCCACACCGTGGAGTTCGCGATGGGCTCCTTCGGGACCAACACGCATCTCGGGACGCCGCGCAATCCGTGGGATCTCGCCGTCCATCGCACGCCCGGCGGCTCCTCCAGCGGCTCGGGCGTCGCGGTCGCCGCCGGCCTGGCGCCGGTCGCCATCGGCACCGACACCGGCGGCTCCGTGCGGCTTCCGGCGGCCTGGTGCGGCACCGTCGGCCTCAAGGTGACGGCCGGGCGGATCAGCACGTACGGGATCCTGCCGCTCAGCAGCACGCTGGACACGCCGGGCCCGCTGGCGCGCTCGGTGGAGGACGCGGCGCTGATCTTCCGCGTGCTCAACGGCCCCGACCCGCGCGACCCGCAGACGCTGGCGTGGACGCCGGCCGACCCGATGCCGACGCTGCGGCGCGGGGTCGCCGGGGTCACCCTCGCCATCCTGCCGGACGCCGAGCGCGCGGACGTCGCCGCCGACGTGCTGGCCGCCTACGACGCCTCGATCGACACGCTGGCGCGACTGGGCGCTCGCATCGTGCGGCCGGCCCTGCCGCACGCCTTCCGCGACTACGCCGCGGCCACGGGGCGGATCATCGGCGCCGAGGGCTACCGCTTCGTCGGCCAGCTGGTCGACGACGCGAGCCTGCCCCTCGATCCGCACGTCCGCCCGCGCATCCAGCTCGGGCGGGACGTCCGGGCGCACGAATATCTGAAAACGCTCGCCGAGCGCGAGGAGCGGCGCCGGGAGTTCGCCGCCGCACTGGAGGGTACCGACGCGCTCCTGACGCCCACGACGCAGACGGCGGCGATCCCCATCGACCGCGTCGATCAGTCCGGCACCGCCGCCCACTTCACGCGGGCGGGCAACTACCTCGGTCTGTGCGGGCTCGCGGTGCCGAACGGGTTCACGCCCGGCGGCCTGCCGACCTCGCTGCAGATCCTGTGCGGGCCGGGCGAGGAAGCGCTGGCGCTCAGGATCGGCTGGGCCTACGAGCAGGCGACGGACTGGAAGGCGCGCCGGCCGCCCGAGGGCTGAGCCGGCGGGCTACTGGCCGCCGGTGACGTCGATCGTCACGCCCGTGACGAAGTCGGCGTCGGCGGAGGCGAGGAAGCAGATGACGCGCGCCTGGTCCTCGGGCCGGGCGATGCGCCGCAGCGGCACCCGCTCGATCTCCCGGGCCTGCTCCGCCGGCGACATCGCCTCCCAGCGCGGGAGCAGCCGCGGGCTCAGCGTCAGGCTCGGGGCGATGGCATTGACCGTGATGCCGTGCGGGCCGAGCTCCAGGGAGAGCTTGCGCGTGAGGGCGATGATGCCGCCCTTCGCCGTGGCGTAGGCGCTGCTGCTGGTGGCGCTGAGACCGCGGCCCGCGATCGACGAGATGTTGACGATCTTGCCCGAGCGCTGCCGTTTCATCACCGGTACCACCGCGTGCAAGAAGAGGAATGTTCCCGTGAGGTTGAAGTCGAGGAGCTGCTGCCACTCTTGAAGGCTCAGCTCCTCCACCGGCGCGGCCGGCTTGCGGACGATCGTGCTGCCCCCCACCGCGTTGACGAGGATGTCGATGCGCCGGTGCGCGTCGACCGCGCGGCGAACGACGTCCTCGACCTGCGTGGCGTCCAGCCCGTCGGCGGCCATGGCGTCCGCCACGCCGCCCCCGGCGCGGATGCCGCCCACGACCTCGTCGAGCGCGGCCTTGTCCCGGTCGACCAGCACCACGGTGCCACCCTCGCGGCCGATGATCTCCGCGGTGGCGCGGCCGATGCCCCGCCCGGCGGCGGTGATGAGCGCGACGCGTCCCTGGAAGCGCATGTGCGCCGGAGTGTACCGCAAGCCGCCGCTCAGCGCGCCGGCTGGCACTCGCGGTGGATGGCCGCGGCGCAGGCGGCCACCACCGCCGCCACGAGCGCCGAGAGCAGGGCGAAGACCGTCCACGCCGCGCCGTACGAGTCGAACGCCTGCAGCACCGCGCCGAAGATCGGCGCCCCCGTCAGGAGGCCGATCACGATCGCGGCGAAGGAGACGCCGCTCAGGAGGCCGGACTCGCTGGCGCCGCCCGCCTCGGCGCTGATGATGAAGTAGATGCCCACCCAGCCGTAGGCGCCCACGCCGGCTGCGAAGGCGAGCACGCCCGCCCAGAGCGGCGCCGCCGTCGGCACCCAGGCGTAGACGAGGAAGATCGCGGCCGCCAGCGCGGAGGTGAACACGAGCCAGGGCGGCCGGCGCCCGGACGACCAGCGATCGCTGGCCGCGCCCAGCACGAGTCGCGAGACCGCGCCGCCGGCCTGGGAGGCGGCGATGAGCAGGCCAGTGGCCACGTAGGAGAAGCCGAGCGCCTGCACGCTGTAGAGGGGCAGGTACGCGAGCACGGCCGACTGGACCATGCCGAGCACGACGCCCGCGCCGAAGACGACGAGCAGCGCGGGTCGCCGCGTCCACGCCCAGCTCATCGTCGACGCCGCGGCCGTCGCCGTCGTCGGCCGCGCCAGCGGCGCCAGCGGGCGCCAGGCGGCGACGACCGGCAGCGTGACGGCGGCGGCGCAGGCGGCGACGGCGGCGCGCCATCCCCACCGGGCGGCGATGACCGGCAGGACGAGCGCGGCGACGACGCCGCCGAGGGTGAGGCCCATCTGCTTGATGCCCATTGCGATGCCGCGCTCCGTCAGCGGGAAGACGTCGACGATGGCCTTGCCGAGCACCGGGTTCACCACGCTCCAGCCCGAGCCGGCCACGACGAGGCAGACGAGGAAGAGGGCGAAGCGGGGCGCGAGCGCCGCCGCCAGCAGCCCGACGCCGCCGAGGGCGAGCGCCCCCAGCAGCGTCGGCCGCACGCCCCAGCGATCGGCGAGATGGCCGCCCGGCAGCGAGAACAGCAGCCCGCCGACGTAGACGGACGGCACGATGAAGGCCACGTCGAGCCGGCTGAGCGCGAAGCCGTCCACCAGGCTCGGGGTCAGCGGCGAGGCCCCCAGCATCCCGAACGCGCCGAGGCCGTAGGCACCGGTGAGGACCGTCAGCAGCCTCCAGCGCTGGGCCGTCGTCGCGTCGCGAGCGTTCACGAGCGCAACGACGGCCTAGAGCACGAGCTCGCGCGCGACGCCCCGCATGTCCATCTCGAACTCGAGGCCCTCGACCGGCGGGCGGCTCGGGAACCAGCGGACGCCGTGGACCGCCGCCGGCCCGGCCGCGCGCAGGAGCAGGTCGCGCGCGAAGGGCTCGATCGGATGCGGCGTGTAGACGTCGATGGCGGTCACGTCCGGCCAGTCGGCACCGAGGCCCCGGAGCCGCGTGCGCATGACGTCCATCACGAAGGCCGCCTTCTCGCGGATCGCGTCGGGCGAGGTCTCCCCGCGCCGCACGATGCGCTCGGC
>DASUPA010000196.1:0-3286 GCA_036276335.1 Candidatus Methylomirabilota bacterium
CCGCGCGCGGTCGACGAGGTTCAGCAGCGGAGCGTGGGCGAGGTAGCGGCGGAGATTTTCGGCGAAGAGGTCGGTGCAGCGGTCGTCGTAGCTCGGCAGGAAGCCGGAGACGTGCGGTGAGACGATGGCGTTGTCGAGCGCGAAGAACGGATGGCCAGGAGGCGGCGGCTCCTCGGCGAAGACGTCGAGCGGCGCCCGGACCCGCGCGGCGTGTCGTCGCGCGCGGCGCGAGACGGCCCACGTAGCGCGCCGGCCCGTCCGGCTGGTGATCACACGACCATCGGTTTCGCCGCGAGCGGATGCAGCACGTCGATCGCGTAGCCGACGTCTCTCCCGCCGACCACCGTATCCATCATTGGATCTTGCTGCGGGACGACCGCGCATCTCAGACTCCCCGCACATCACCGCGCGAGGGAGGCGAGAATGCAGGTCTTGATCGTGCTGCTAGCACTCCTCGTTTCAGTGTCGCTCGCGGCGGCCCAGACGTCACACCCGCCGAGGTCGCCCGTCCGCGGCGCCGCCTCCCACACGCCGTACCGCTCCGGCGGCATCGAGCCCGCGGCCGGAACGTGGCCCACCTGGGTCATCGGCGCCGCGCACACGCTCCGGCGGCCGCCACCGCCCGCGCCGGCGGTGAGCGAGGCCGAGGCCGCCGACCTCCGGACGCTGGCTGGCCGCCGCGACGGCGCGGTCCGAGATCGGATCGCCTTCTGGGACACGGGCGCGCCGTCGTATCGCTGGAACGAGCTGGCCGTCGCCGAGTCGCTGCGGCGTCACCAGTACACCAACGTGGCGGCCCGCAACCTGGCGCTGGTGCACGTGGCGGTGCACGACGCCATGGTGGCGGCGTGGGACACCAAGTACGCATACCAGCGACCGCGCCCGAGCGTGCTCGACCGCGGGCTCAGCACCGCCGTCGCCGTGCCGCGAAGCCCTTCGTACCCGGCCGAGCATGCCGTGGCGGCCGGCGCGGCGTCCGCCGTCCTCGCGTACCTCTATCCCGACCGCGCGGGGCTCTACGCGGAGCACGCAGAGGACGCGGCGCGCTCCCGGATGCTGGCGGGAGTCAACTACGCGAGCGATGTCAGCGCGGGGCTGGCGCTCGGTCGAGAGGTCGCCGCGCGCGTCATCGCGCGCGCCCGGCGGGACGGAAGCGACGCCACCTGGAGCGGGCGCGTGCCGACGGAGCGCGGCAAGTGGACGGGGACCGATCCCATCTTGCCGCAGGCGGGCGCGTGGAAGCCGTGGGTGCTGGCCTCGCCCGGAGAGCTGCGGCCGCCGCCGCCACCCGCGGCGGACTCGTCTGCGCTCGCGGAGGAGATGGCGGAGCTCCGCACGTTCCGGCGCACCCCGAAGACGAACGCCGATGCCTTCTTCTGGGAGCACGCCGCGGGCGGGCCGCGGAGCTTCCACTTCTGGAACGAGCTGGTCGGCAAGAAGCTCCTCGAATACCGGCTGGACCACAACGCCCCGCGCGCCGCGCGCGCGTACGCGCTGACGCAGGTCGCGTTTCACGACGCCGCGGTGGCGTGCTGGGAGGCGAAGTACGCGTACTGGGCCATCCGCCCCGACCAGCTCGACCGTGGCTTCAAGCCGCTCTTCACGACGCCGAACCACCCGAGCTATCCGTCGGGCCACAGCTGCTTTTCGAGCGCGGCGGTCACCGTGCTCGGCCGTCTCTTCCTGCGGGACGCGGCGGTGTTCGAGGCGCTTGCCGAGGAGTCCTCGGAATCGCGGCTGTGGGCCGGCATCCACTTCCGGAGCGATCTCGCCGCCGGTCGGGCGCTCGGCCGCGCGGTCGCGGAACGCGCGCTCGGGTGGTCCCGGATGGCGACGATGCGCTGACGGGGCCGGCACCGTCAAGGAGTGGCCGGGTCGGGCCTCGAGTTCGGTCAGTCGCGCGCCAGCATCCGCCGCCGCTCGCGATGGTAGTCCGACAGGGCGGTGTTGGCGCTCGCGATGGTGCCCACCTCGTCCGCGACGCGCGCCAGATCCTTGCCCGGCACCGCGACGTACAGCTCGTCGTCGGACACCTCCGTGTACACGCGGTTGCCGATGCAGCCGGTGCTCGCCACCGCGCCCCCCGCCAGCGCGGCCGGCAGCGCCATGCACGTCGGGCGGCCCAGGAACGGGACGCGGGCGGCGACGCCGGCGCGCTGCGCGGCCTCCTGCAGCAGCATGACGCGGCCGGGCCGGCCGACGAAGAGGACCACGTCGGGCTCGACCGGCGTGTCGCCGAGCGGCGCGTAGACGATGGCGCCGGGCGTGCGTGGCAGCTGCGGGATGCCCGACACCTCTTCCATCCTGATGTAGCCGAGGCCGGTCATGAAGCTCAGCGTCTGCGGCAGCTCCTGCGCGCGCTCGGCCGGGAGCGGGATGTTGTGCGTGTGGCCCCCGACCGCACAGTTGTGGTGGTCGGCGGCGACGGTGTAGAAGACGCGGCCCGCCATGGCGAGCCGCCAGTAGCTGCAGCTGGACGGTTCGGAGCCCGAGAACTTCGTGACGCCGCCAGGCGGCGTGTCGCGAAAGGCGATCGCGACGGGCCGGCGGTCGAGGCCGATGCCCGCGGCGATGCGCCGCTCGACGCTGCGATAGTCGATCATGTGTCCTCTCCCCGGACGGCGTCCCACACCTGCTGCGGGTGCTTGGCCGCGTCGCTCACGCGCTTCCAGTGCTTCCGCACGGTCCCGTCGCGGCCGATCCACACGGTCGAGCGGATGACGCCCTTCGTCTTCTTTCCGTACATCATCTTCTCGCCGTACGCGCCCCAGGCCTCCATCACCGCGCGGTCGGGGTCCGACAGGAGCGTGAACGGCAGCCGGTACTTCGCGGCGAACTTCGCGTGCGTCTCAGGCGAGTCGGCGGAAACACCGAGCACGACCACGCCGGCGCGCTGCAGCGCCTTCCACAGGTCGCGGAAGCCGCAGGCCTCCTTCGTGCAGCCGGGCGTGTCGTCCTTCGGATAGAAGTACACGACGACGTCCTTCCCCTTGAAGTCGTCGAGCGCCACCGATTTCCCGGCCGCGTCCCGGAGGCTGAAGGCCGGCGGCTTCTTGCCCTCGACGATCGCCATGTCAGACGACCTCGTGGTCGTGCGCGAGCCAGAGCGGCGAGCGTGCCAGGTCGATGAAGCGGCGCTCGTCCTCGAGCAGCCGCCGGCCGGCGGCGCGGCCGCCCGGCGTGCCGCCGGCGGCCGCGAGCGCCTCCACGCTGTCGAACCACAGCTCCGCGACGCCGTCGTACTCCTCGGGCGCTCCGCGGCCGGACCGAAGCCGCTCGTTCAGCG
>DASUPA010000197.1:0-4879 GCA_036276335.1 Candidatus Methylomirabilota bacterium
CCGACGAGGAAGAGGAAGATCGGGCCGGCGCCCGAGGTGGTGAGGTAGATGAGCGGCTCGGATGGCACCGTGTCGGCGAGCCAGTACCGCGCCGTGTGGTTCACCACCATGAGGACCAGGGCCACGCCGCGCGCGGCGTCGAGGTACGCGAGCCGCATGAGGCCGACAGGCGCGTGCATCGCGGATGCCAGCGGCTATCGGCGCGTCGGGTCCTCGCTCACCTGCACCAGCATCTTGCCGAGGTTCTTGCCCTGGAGCAGCCCGATGAACGCGCCCGGCGCGCTGTCGAGGCCCGGGACGACGTCCTCGCGGTACTTCAGGCGCCCCTCGCGGACCCAGCGACCGCAGTCGGCGAGGAACGCGGGCAGCCGGTCGACGTGATCGGACACGATGAAGCCGCGGATGGTGACGCGGTTCACCAGCACCGGGCCCAGATTGGGGCCCGGCGGCAGCTCGGTGGCGTTGTACTGCGAGATGATCCCGCAGAGCGGGATGCGCGCGAACGGGTTCACGAGGCGCAGGACGGTCTTGAGCACGTCGCCGCCGACGTTGTCGAAGTACACGTCGATGCCGCCCGGGCACGCGTCCTTCAGCGCGGCGAAGAGATCGCCCGTGCGATAGCTCACGCAGGCGTCGAACCCCAGCTCCTTCACGACGTGGTCGCACTTCGCCTGCGCGCCGGCGATGCCGACCGCGCGGCAGCCCCGGATCTTCGCGAGCTGGCCGACCGCGGAGCCCACCGCCCCGGCCGCCGCCGAGACGACGACGGTCTCGCCCGCCTTCGGCTGCGCGAGGTCGTAGAGGCCGACGTACGCCGTCATGCCCGGCATGCCGAGCACGCCGAGCGCGGTGGAGATGGGCGCCGCCGCGGGGTCGAGCTTCAGCGGACCGAAGGGGCCCGGCTGCGCCCCCGCGCGCGCGAGGTGGAACGCCTGCCAGCCGCCGTAGGTCAGCACGAAGTCGCCGGCCCGGAAGCCGGGATGGCGCGACTCGATCACCTCGCCGACGGTGCCGCCGGTCATGACGCCGCCCAGCGCCACCGGCGTCGCGTACGACTTCGCGTCGTTCATCCGCCCCCGCATGTACGGATCGAGCGAGAGCCAGATCGTTCGCACCAGCAGCTCCCCGTCGCCGGGCCTCGGGATCGGCGCGTCGACGATCTCGAAGTCGCTCGGCCGGGGCTCGCCGACGGGTCGGCTCTTGAGCAGGACGCAGCGGTTGGTCATGGCGGGCACGGTGGGCTCCTCCCGGCGGGATTGTCCGCCAGGGCCCGCCGCCTTGCAACCGCCGGGACCGTCCGCTATCTTGCCGCCATGACCGCCACCACCCGCCTCGCCGAGTTCGTCGTCAAGACGTCGCTGCGCGACTGCCCCGAGCCGGTGCTCGCGCAGACGCGCCGCGCCGCGCTCGACACCCTCGGCGTCATGCTGGCGGGTGCCGCCGAGCCGGTGGCGCGCGCGGTGCGCGCGGTGGCGCGCGCCGAGGGCAGCGTGCCGCTGTGCACGGTGGTCGGCACCACGCTGCGCGCCTCCACCGCGTGGGCGGCGCTCGCCAACGGCACCGCCGGCCACGCGCACGACTTC
Organism: Candidatus Methylomirabilota bacterium; assembly: GCA_036276335.1. Classification (GTDB taxonomy): domain Bacteria; phylum Methylomirabilota; class Methylomirabilia; order Rokubacteriales; family CSP1-6; genus AR12. Next base: position 1,584 of record DASUPA010000197.1, read on the forward strand.
GACGACACCAGCTTCGCGCTGATGGGACACCCGAGCGTGCCGCTGCTGGCGGCGGCGCTCGCGTGCGCGGAGGCGGAGGCGGGCGACGGCGCCGCCGTCGCGCTCGCCTACGCCATCGGCTTCGAGATCGACGCCGCCCTCGGCCTCGCCCTGAACCCGGCGCACTACACGCGCGGCTGGCACGCCACCTCGTCGATCGGCACCCTGGGCTGCGCGGCCGCCGCGGCGCGGCTGCTCGGCCTCGACGTCACCCAGACGCGGCAGGCCCTCGGCATCGCCGCCTCGCTGGCGTCCGGCCTGAAGGAGAACTTCGGCTCGATGACGAAGCCGTTCCACGCCGGGCACGCCGCCGAGAGCGGCGTGCGGGCGGCGCTGCTGGCGCGGGAGGGCCTCACGGCCTCCGACTCCGCGCTCGAGGGCAGCCAGGGCTACCTCGCCGCCTTCTCGGGCGGGACGGTCGCGCCCGCCGCCCTCGACAGGCTGGGCCGCCGCTGGGAGCTGGCCGCCTCCGGCATCGCCGTGAAGCCGTACCCGTCGTGCGCCCTCACGCACTCGGCCATCGACGCGCTCGTGGAGCTGCGCGCGCGCCACCGCATCGACCCGGCGCGCGTGGCGGCGGTCGAGGTCGGCGTCAACGCGGTGGTGCCCGACGTCCTGCGCCACGCGCGGCCGACCACCGCGCTCGAGCGGAAGTTCTCGATGCAGTACTGCGCGGCGGCCGCGCTGGCGCGCGGGCCGCTCGGGCTCTCGGACTTCGAGGACGGGCCCGTCCCCGACGCGGCCACGCGCGACCTCATGGACCGTGTGCACATGCTGGTCGACCCCGCGCTGCCGCGCGCGCTCGAGCAGCAGGCGTGGACGCGGGTGACGGTGCGCCTCGCCGACGGCACCACCTTCGAGGAGAAGCCCCGCGGTGCCTCCGGGCACCCGTCGACGCCGCTGACGGACGCCGAGCTGCGAACGAAGTTCCTCGCGTGCGCCACGCCCGTGATCGGCGCGGACGCCGCCGAGGGCGTGGCCGAGCAGGTCGCGCACCTCGAAGACATCCCGGATATCCGCGCCCTCACGTCGCGGCTGACCGGCGAGCAGGACTGAGCCATGGGCGTGCTGGACGGCATCAAGATCCTCGAGCTCGCGCGGGTGCCGCCCGCCGAGATGCCGGCGATGCTCCTCGCCGACATGGGCGCCGAGGTGCTGAAGATCGACTCTCCGGACCCCGAGCGTCCGACCGGCGAGGAGTGGGTGCGGCGGACGATCCACTCCTTCACCAACCGCAACAAGCGCTCGATGACGCTCGACATGAAGACGGCCGAGGGCCAGGAGATCTTCCGCACCCTGGCCACCACGGCGGACGTCGTCGTGGAGGGATTCCGCCCCGGCGTGATGAAGCGGCTGGGCGCGGACTACGAGACGCTGCGCGCCCTGAATCCCCGGCTGATCTACTGCTCGCTGTCGGGCTTCGGCCAGGACGGGCCGTACCGGGACTACCCCGCGCACGACATGAACTACCTCTCGCTGGCCGGCGTGCTGGGGCTCATCGGCGACGCGGGCAGCAAGAAGCCGGTGATCCCCCTGAACCTGATCGCCGACTACGCCGGCGCCAGCATGCACGGGGCGCTCGGCATCGCGCTGGCGCTGTTCGCCCGCGAGCGCACGGGCCGCGGACAGCACGTCGACGTCTCGTACCTCGACACGTCGGTCTCGCTGCTGGCCGCCACGCCGAACATGCGCTTCTTCTTCAGCGACGGCATGGCCCCGCGCCGCGGCGAGGGCTTCCTGGGCGGCTCGTATCCGTACTACGCGATCTACGAGACGCGCGACGACAAGCTGCTGACCATCGGCTGCACCGAGCCGTGGCTGTGGGCCAACTTCTGCAAGGCCATCGGCCGGCCGGACTTCGAGCGCTTCGCCCGCAAGCCCGACCAGTTCGTGCGCGCGGCCAACCCCGAGGAGGCGGCGGCGCGCGACGAGATCGAGAAGATCATCAGGACGCGCGACCGCGACGACTGGTACGAGCGGCTCGTGAGGGCCGACGTCTGCGTCGGGAAGGTCTACGACGTCGAGGAGATGGTGCAGGACCCGCAGATCAACCACCGCCAGATGATCGTCGACGTCGAGCACCCCACGCACGGCCGCGTCCGCCAGTTCGGCATCGCCATCAAGCTCTCGGACACGCCGGGTAGCGTCCGCTCCGCGGCGCCGCTCAGCAACGAGCACACCGACGCCGTGCTGAAGGAGCTGGGCTTCGGCGCGGACGACATCGCCGGGCTGCGGGCCCGCAAGGTGGTCGAGTAGGAGTGGACGCCCGCTGGCGACAGCTGGCCGTGCTGTCGCTGGCCGAGCTGCTCGCGCTGTCGCTCTGGTTCTCCGCCTCGGCCGTCCTCCCCGCGCTCCGGCAGGAGTGGCAGCTGGGCGACGGCGGGAGCGCCGGCCTCACCGTCGCCGTGCAGCTCGGCTTCATCGCCGGCACGCTCGCCAGCGCCCTCGGCAACCTGCCCGACGTCTGGTCGCCTCGCCTCCTGATGGCCGGCAGCGCGACGCTCGGCGCGCTCGCCAACGGCGCGGTCGCCCTCTGGGTGGAGAGCCTCCCGGCCGCGCTGCTCCTCCGGTTCGTCACCGGGCTCGCGATGGCGGGCGCCTACCCGCCCGCCATGAAGATCATGGCGACCTGGTTCCGCGAAGGGCGCGGGCTCGCCATCGGCATCCTCGTCGGCGCGCTCACCGTCGGCTCCGCCACGCCGTGGCTCATCCGCGGGCTCACGACGCTTCCGTGGCGGCACACCCTGCTCACCGCCTCCGTGCTCGCCCTGCTCTCGACGGCCATCGTGCTGCTCTTCGTGCGCGAGGGCCCGCACCGCTTCCCGGCCGCGCGCTTCGACGTCCGCATGGCCGCCGCCGTCTTCCGCGAGCGCGGACCGCGGCTGGCGTGTCTCGGCTACTTCGGGCACATGTGGGAGCTCTACGCGATGTGGGCCTGGATCGGACTGTTTTTGGCGGACAGCGCGCGGGTGGCCGGCGCCGGCGGCTACGCGGGGCTCGACGCCGACGCCGCGACCTTCCTCGTGATCGCCGTCGGCGCGCTCGGCTGCTGGCTCGGCGGCGCCGCCTCCGACCGCTGGGGCCGCACGGCGGCCACGATGGCGGCGATGGCAGTCAGCGGCCTCTGCGCGGCGACGATCGGCTTCACGTACGGCGGCGCGCCGCTGGCCACACTGGCCGTGGCGCTCGTATGGGGCGTCAGCGTGGTCGCCGACTCGGCGCAGTTCTCCACGGCCGTGACCGAGCTGTCGCCGCCT
>DASUPA010000198.1:0-5388 GCA_036276335.1 Candidatus Methylomirabilota bacterium
GGCGCGGTGACGTCGGCATCGGGATCGCGGTAGACCTCCAGCACGCGATCGACCAGGTTGACGATCCAGTAGTCGACGACGCCGGCGCGCGCGTAGAGGCTGCCCTTCTCCACGCGGTCGAAGGCCAGGCTCGATTCCGCGACCTCGATGACGAGCGCGGGACGGGTGGGATGCGCGTGACGATAGTCCGCGCGGATGCCGCGCACGACCGCGATGTCCGGCTCCGGCGCCGACTCGTCGTCGAGCGCGATGGGGTTCTGGACGCGGACGATCCAGCCGGGCGGAAGGACTGCGCGCAGCGCGTCGTCCGCCATGTCGACGGCGGTCGCGTGCTCGCTGCCCTTCGGCTCCGCGACGATCAGCTGGCCGCCGAGCAGCTCCACCGGCTCGCGGTCGAAGGCGCCCAGGTCGACCAGGCGCTCGTACTCCACGCGTCGCCAGCGCTTGCGGGTGAGCGGCGCCTGCTTCATGCCGGCAGCGTAGCCACGCACGGCGCGACGGTCAACGTCCCGGGACGGACTCACCCGAGCGTCAGAGGCGGTGACCGAGCGCGGCGGCCTGCTGCATGGCGGCGAAGGCCGTGCGGGGCTCGCGGCAGTCGCCGACCTCGAAGACGGCGGGTCCGCCGTCGACCGCCTTCAGCGCCTCGCCGAGCGCGTACACGGGGACCATCGGCCGGGTGGGGACGACGAGATCGAGGCCCCGGAGCTCGATGTCCTCGCCCGCGCGCCGCAGGAGGGCACCGTCCGCGGACAGCGCCTCCACCGTCGTTCCGAGAAACACCGTGACGTTCTTCCGCGCGCGGAGGTCGGCCACGAACTGCCAGCGCGGCCGGAGCCCGAGCTCGAAGGCCAGCTCGCCGCCCGGCTCGGCCACGACGACCTCGGCGCCGCCCTCGGCCAGGACGTGGGCCGTCGCGACGCCGAGCATGCCGCCGCCCACGACGAGCGCCCGCCGCGGGTGTCCCGCGGGGCGGCGGATCACGTCGAAGGCGCCGACGGCGGGGCCGTTCGCGATGCCGGGGATGGGCGGGATGCCGGGCTGGGCGCCGGTGGCGAGAACGACGGTATCCGGGTGCTCGGCGAGCACGCTCTCGACGGTCGCGTTCACGCCGAAGCGCAGCTCGGCGCCGGCGCGGACGGCGGCGCCGGCGAGCGACACCGCGAGCCCGGCCAGCTCCGCGCGACCCGGCACGAGACGATTCAGGAGGAGCTGCCCGCCGGGCTCCGCCTGGCGCTCGAGGACGGTCACCGCGTGGCCCCGCAGCGCGAGCAGCCGCGCCGCCTCCAGCCCGGCCGGACCGGCGCCGACGACGACGATGCGCTCCGGCCGTCCCGTGCGGCGGATGGCGTACTCCCGCTCGCGCCCCGGCCGCGTGTTGGCCAGGCACAGCACGGGCACGTTCTTGCCCAGCAGATCGTTGCAGGTCAGGCACGCCACGCAGGCGACGATCTCGCTCTCGCGCCCCTCGCGGATCTTCCGCGGCAGCTCGGGGTCGGCGTGGAGCGCGCGGCCGAGCGTGACGAAGTCCGCGTCGCCGCGCTCGAGGATCTCCGAGGCGACGCGCCCGTCCGTGATCCGGCCGGCCACGCTGACCGGGATCGTCACCGCGCGGCGGATCTCCCGCGCGTCCGGCGCCAGGCAGCCGGGCGCCATCTCCATCGGCTGCGCGATCCACATCGCCGACTCGTAGATGCCGGCGGAGACGTCCAGCAGGTCGACGCCCGCCGCCTGGAGCCGCGGCGCGATGCGGCGGCTGTCGGCCAGCGTGAGGCCGCCCTCGACGTGCTCGTCGGCGGTGAGCCGGTAGAGCAGGGGGACGCCGGGCCCGACGGCCTCGCGGACGGCGCGCACGACCTCGAGGGGAAAGCGCAGCCGCCGCTCGAAGTCGCCGCCGTACTCGTCGTCGCGGCGGTTGGCCCAGGGCGACAGGAACTGGCCGACGACGTAGCCGTGGGCGCCGTGGATCTCGACCACGTCGAACCCGGCCGCGACCGCGCGCCGCGCCGCCTCGGCGAACGCCTCCACCAGCTCGCGGATCTCGGGGACGGTGAGGGCGCGCGGGACGTCGCCGCCGGCGAGGACCGTGCACGGGACCGGGGACGGCGCCCGCGGCTGCACGCCCGTGACGAGCGAGGAGGTCTGGCGCCCGCCGAACTGCAGCTCCGCGCCGACGAGCGCCGCGTGCCGGTGGCACGCCTCGATCAGGCGCCGGTAGCCGGGGATCAGCTCGTCGTCGTGGATGCCGAGCTGGTGGCGATGGTTCTGGCCGGCTGGGTGCACGTACATGGACTCGAGCAGCAGGAGCGCCGCGCCGCCCGCCGCGCGCGCCTCGCAGTAGTCGATGTAGCGCTGCGTGACGCCGCCGGTGGGCAGCGCGAGGTTCTTCTCCATGGGAGCCATCAGGATCCGGTTCTTCAGCTCGAGGCTCCCGATGCGGCCGGGCGAGAAGAGCGCGGGCCCCGCGCTCACGGTCCGCCGCGCGCGTCCGGCAGCCGCCGCCGGCCGAACGCGGGCTCCCCGTAGGGCAGCGGCGGCAGCTCCCAGGTCCCCACCGACGGCGGCTTGATGTCGCGGTCCACGTGCACGTCCAGCACGAACGGCGCGCCCGCGCGCAGCGCGTGCTCGATGGCGGGCGCCAGGTCGGCCGGCCGCGTGACGCGCACGCCGTCGGCACCGCACGCCCGCGCCAGCGCCACGAAGTCCGGGTTGTAGAGCTGGCCGTCGCGCTCGCGCACGAAGCTGGTGGCGATCTCGCGCTTGGCGAGCAGACCGGTCTGGATGTCGCGGATGCCGCCGTAGGCGAAGTTGTTCCAGACGAGCCAGACGGCCGGGATGTCGTACTCCACGGCCGTGCACAGCACGTCCGGGCGCATCATGAAGCCGCCGTCGCCGCACACGGCCACGCACGGCTTCGCCGGCGCCGCGAGCTTGGCGCCGAGCACGCCGCACACGCCGAAGCCCATCGCCCCGAAGCCCCACGTGCTCAGGAGGGTGGACGGCCGCCGCGCGGGCCAGAACTGGACCATCCAGTTGTGATGGACGCCCACGTCCGGCAGCACGAGGCCGTCGTCGGGCATCACGGCCCGGAGCGCCGAGACCACGCGCTGCGGGTGGATCGGCTCCGCGTCGCTCGCCGCGCCCGGGCGGACGAACTCCTCCCACTGCGCGCGCCACTTCGCCGTCTCCGCCAGCCAGCTCTCGCGCGCGGCCGGGTCGGGCCGCGCCGCCTCGGCGGCGCCCAGCATCTGGCGCAGGACCGTGCGCGCGTCGGCCACGAGGCCGACGTCGACCGGATAGTTGCGGCCGATCTCGCCGGGATCGATGTCGACGTGGATCAGCTGCGTGGGCGGGATGTTGAAGGAGTAGCCGGGGATCCACGAGCTGCTGGAGCGATCGTCGAAGCGGACGCCGATGGCCAGCAGCACGTCGCACGTGCGCGCGGCCTCGTTGGCGTGGAACACTCCGTTGCGCCCGACGAACCCGAGCGCGAGCGGATCGTCGGCGGGCACGGCGCCCAGCGCGTTCGGCGCGAAGATCACGGGAATCCGCAGCCGCCGCGCCAGCGCCTCCAGCTCGTCGGCGGCCCCGGACAGGGCGACGCCGTGGCCGGCGTAGATGAGCGGGCGGCGCGCACGCGCCAGGAGGTCCACCACGCGCCGCACCAGCTCGGGATCGCCGCCGCTGCGCGAGCTGATGCCCTCGCGCCACGCGACGGGGTCGGGCACCTCGACGTCCGCTTCCTCCTTGAAGAGGTTGAAGGGAATGTCCAGGTTCACCGGGCCGGGCCGGCCGCTCAGCATCGTGGCGAACGCCTGCCGCAGGGCCACCGGCAGCATGTCGACGCGCGTCGGCTGCCAGCTCTGCTTGACGTACGGACGCACCACCGAGGGGAAGTCCGCCTGGAAGTGACGGTACGTCTCCTGGAAGGCGGCGCGGTTGAACTGCGAGGTCGGCACGTTGGCCGTGATGGCGAGGAAGGCCGAGGAGTCCATGAACGCGTTGGCCAGCGCGATGGGAATGTTCGCGGAGCCCGGCCCGCACGAGGTCAGGGTGACCACCGGGCGGTGGGCGACGCGGAAGAACGCGTCGGCCATGTGCCCGGCCGTCTGCTCGTGCCGGGTCGAGATCGTCCGGATGGCGTCGGTGCGGTCGTAGAGCGCGTCGAGCAGGCCGACGTTGCCGTGCCCGCACAGCCCGAAGACGTACGGCACCTTCTCGCGGACCAGGTACTCGACGATCACCTCGCCGCCGTTTCGCACGGACCGAGCATGGGCCATGGCCGCCTCCTTCTCTATGACGCCGATCATAGCCGCGGCCCGGACGCCGTGGCGTACACTTGGCGCATGACCGATGACGACGGCAACGTCTGGCGGCGCCCGACGCCGTTCGTGGACAGCGCCGCGCCCGACGTCGTGGCGTTCGCCCGGGCGGCGGCGGCAGGTGAGACGGATCCGCGGCGCCGCGCCATCGCCCTCTACTACGCCGTCCGCGACGGCGTCACGTACACGCCCTACTGCGACTTCCAGTCGCCCGACACGTACCGCGCCAGCGCGGTGCTGGCCAAGCGCGGGGGGTTCTGCGTGGGCAAGGCGGCGCTGCTGGCCGCGGCGGCCCGCGCGGAGGGGATCCCGGCGCGGCTGCGGTTCGCCGACGTCCGCAACCACCTCTGCACACCGCGGCTGCGCGCCCTGATGGGCGGCGACGTCTTCTACTACCACGGCTACGTGGAGTTGGAGCTGGACGCGCGCTGGGTGAAGGCGACGCCCGCCTTCGATCTGCCGCTCTGCGAGCGCTTCGGCGTCCTGCCGCTGGAGTTCGACGGCCGCGAGGACTCCATCTTCCAGCCCTTCGATCGCGCAGGCCGGCGCCACATGGAGTACCTGCGCGACCGCGGCGCCCACGCCGACGTGCCCGCCGCCGACATCATGGCCACGTTCGCGCGCGAGTACCCGCGGCTCACCGAGCGCGACGCGCCGGCGCCGGCGACGCGCTTCCGCGACGAGGCGGGCGAGACCGGCGCGCCGCGCCGGTAATTACCGCTCGAGCGTCTCGATCCGCCGTCGGCGCGCGCCGCGCCGTTCGTAATCCCTTACTTCTGCGGCCAGTAGTAGTCGGCCGCCACCTCGTACGCCGGGTGCACGGTCCGGCGGGAGGTCACCACGTCGGCTGCCCAGCGGCGCTGGGAGTCGTAGACCTTCTTGAAGAACGGGTTGCGGTCCGACTCCTGCTGCGCGAGCTTGTCCCAGACCTTCAGCATGCCGATGAGGATGTCGTTCGGCGTCCGTCCGATCTGGACGCCGTGCTTCTCGCGCAGCTCCTTCAGGGCCCCGGCGTTCGCCTTGTTGAGCGCGATCGCGGAGTGAATCGTGGCGTCCAGCGTGGCCG
>DASUPA010000199.1:0-2303 GCA_036276335.1 Candidatus Methylomirabilota bacterium
CAGCATTGCGGCGAACAACGCCAGCCCCGTCTCGATCGGGCTCAGCCGCGGGCCTCCTTCCAGGCCTCGATCGCCGTGGCGACGCCGACGAGCGCGGCGAGCGTCAGCGACGGGACGATCGCCGCGTAGCCGACCCAGATCGGGAAGCCGACGATCATCGACACCTCGCCGGCCGCCCTGACCGCCAGCATGCCGGCCGCGGCGCGCCAGGCGAGGATCGCCATCACGGCGGCGAGCAGGAGCGCCCCGAGCCCGTCGAGGAGGCTCTGCACGCGCGGGCTCGTCCGCGCCGTGAAGAAGTCGACGATGATGTTGCCGCGTCGCAGCTGGCAGTACGGCAGGAACGCGGCGATGGCGGCCGCGCAGCCGACCTGCACGAGCTCGAAGTCGCCCGGGACGGGCCTCCCGAGCAGCGTGCGGCCCGCGATGGAGACGACCGACATGCCGGTGATCAGCGCCAGGAGCGCGCCGCCGCCCAGCGCGAAGGCGCGCGCGAGCCCGTCGAGGACGGCCGTCACCGCGCCCCGGCGACCGTGCGATCGGCTCGAGCCGCGGCGCGCCCCCGCACCATCAGTCGCCTCCTTGTCGGCTTCCAGTCACCGGGCGCCGGATCGCGCAGCGGCCGCAGCGTGAGCCCGGACCTTAGTGAACGCGACATACCCTGTCAAGCGCGCGATCCGCCTCGTGTCCGCGCGTGCGATCAGCGTGGCCGGGAGTGTGGCGCGGGCGGGACGGCCCATGGGGCACCGCCGCCCCGCCGGCGGGGGCGTGCGCCACGGGAAGTCCGCGTCGTCATTGCACTCGTCCCCGGCGAGCGGATTGCACGGAAGCCCCGGGGCGCGCCTGGACTCATGCGCACAAGGAGGGATGCCGATGCGGATCCTCGTTGCAACCGACGGCTCGCCGGATGCCGCCAACGCGGTCGACTGGCTCGCCCATGTGCCGCTGCCCGCCGACGCCACCGTCGAAGCGGTGAGCGTCATTCCACGTCCGATCATGAACGAGGCGGTGGTCCGCACCCCGTGGAGCGAGCTTCAGGCGCACACGGAGCGCACGCTCGCGGAGGTCCGCGGTCGTCTCGCCGGCCGCTGGCCGGCGGCGACGGGGCGCGTGCTCCACGGCGACGCACGGCAGGCCATCGCCGAGACGGCGGATCGCGACGGCGCGGACCTGATCGTCGTCGGCGCGCGCGGACTCGGGGCTGTCACCGCGTTCCTGGTCGGGAGCGTCTCCCTCGGCGTCGCCCGCCACGCGCCGTGCGCGGTGCTCGTGTGCAAGGGGGCGCCGCGGCCGGTGCGCACCGTGACCATCGCGCTCGACGGCTCACCCGATGCCTCCGCCGCGCTCGCGTTCTTCTCCGCGCTGCCGCTGCCGCGCGACCTCACGGTGCGCCTGGTCGGCGTCGTGCAGCCGCTGGGGCACTACGCGGCGTCGGCCGCGGCCAGCGCGGCGCTGGCGATCGCGCTGACCCAGTACGAGGAGGGGCTCCGTGAGGAGCTGCAGCGGCCGCTGGAGAGCGCCGCGACGACGCTGCGCCCGCGCGTGAAGGCCGTGGTGACCACGATGCCGGTCGGGCTGCCCGCCGACGTGATCGTCCGGGAGGCGAGGACGAGCGACTCCGACCTCATCGTGGTGGGCGCCCGCGGGCTCGGTCCGCTGAAGCGCGTGCTGCTCGGCAGCGTCTCCGAATCGGTGCTCGCCCACGCGCACTGTCCCGTGCTCGTCGTGAGGCAGCGGCCGTGAGTGCGTCCGCGCGGCCTGCGCCGGGCTACTTCGCGTACTTCTGGATCATCGCCTGCACCTCGGTGTAGAGGGCGCGGGCGTCGAAGCCGGCGTTCGACGAGGCCTCCTTCAGGAACTTGTCGATCTCGGGCTTCACCGCCGCCCGCACCCGCTCCACCTCGGCCGCGGGCATGACGGGGAAGTGGTTGCCCGCCTTCTGGGCGGCGTCCTTGCCCGGCTTCTCGATCTCGTCCCAGTTGCGTCCCGCCATCTCGGCGATGCGGCGGCCCGAGTTGGCATCGATCACCTTCTTGAGGTCCGGGGGCAGGCTCTCGTACTTCTGCTTGTTCATCGCGAAGAGGAAGACCGTGGTGCCGATCCGCGGCTGCGGGCCGGCGAACTCCGAGTGGTACTTGACCAGCTCGTGGACCTTCAGCGGGCGGGCGATCTCGTACGGCAGGAGCGCGCCGTCGACCACGCCCTTCGAGAGCATCTGGGGCACTTCCGGCACCGGGGCGCCCACGGCCGTCGCGCCCACCGCACGCAGGAAGACGCTGCCGCCCCGGTTCGGCGTGCGGATC
>DASUPA010000200.1:0-11699 GCA_036276335.1 Candidatus Methylomirabilota bacterium
TACACGCGCGCGCGCCTCCTGGCGCGGCTGTTCGGCGTGCCGCTCGCCGAGGTCGAGGCAGCCGTGACGCGGCAGACGCAGCGGGGAACGATCGTCGAGGCCGAGGTCGACGGCTGGCCGGGACGCTGGCTCGTCGCCGCCGCCGCGGCCGCACGCGTGCGCTGAGCGCCGGCACGCACCGCCGGCCGCCCGCCGCGGAGCGGCCGGGTTCCGGGCCCGTGTACAATTTCTACACGGGTCGCGTTGCCCGCGGCTGCTGGCACGGGATTCGCTGCACTCCGGCGCATGAAACGGAAGAAGAAGAGCGCCCGGGGCACACGCGCCCGCCAGCCACGACCCCGCAAGGGACGAGATTCGAAAGACGGCCAGGCGATCGCCGATCGCTCCGCCCGGCGCGGCGTGCCGGAAGAGGAATTGCAGGGGCCGCCCGCGCGCGAAACGATGCTGGTCCGCTCCGAGGAAGAGCGGCGGCAGGGCGAGGAGCCGCCGGGCGATGTCCGCCTGACGGCCGGGGACGTCGACGCCGACTGGCGGCGGGCGGCGGACGTCGGCGAGGAAGCCGTCGGCGGGTCGGTGGCGACACCGGACCAGGATCGCGTCGACGACCTCGGAAACGCGCTCGGCGTGCCGCGCGCGCCCGACGAGGAGGTCCGCACCTCGACGGAGATTCTCGAGGGGCGCGACCGCAATCGATGGGAGCAGGAGCCATGAGACCAGGGGGTGACGCATGAGAGGGACGCTGGCGCTCGTCGGCGGCGCGGGACTCGGTGCCGGCCTCATGTACCTGCTCGATCCCGATCGCGGGCCACGGCGGCGGGCGCGCCTCGGCGGTGCCATGACCGACGCGGCCGAGCGCCTCGGCACGCGCGAGGCCCTGTCGACGGTGCGCGAGGCGGGCGCGCGGCTCGGCGCTTCCGGCGTCGGCCAGGGCGCGTGGCGCGCCGGCGCGCGGCTCGCGGCGCCGCGTCTCGTCTCCGAGCTGGCCTCGGTCGCGCGCGACCCCCGCTCGCTGCGGCCGGCGTGGCGCCACGGGCGTCTCACGCTGCGGCGCCGCAGTCCCGCCGGGGAGCTGCTCGACCGGTACCGCTGGTCACTGCTCGGCGTGGCGGCGGGCGTGCTCGCGGCGGGCGCCTGGGGCCTCTGGCGCCGGGAGCCCGGCGAGGTCCGCGAGTCCATCACGGTGGACGCGCCTCCCGAGCGCGTCTACGAGACGTGGACGGCGTTCGAGCGCTTTCCGAGGTTCATGCCGGTGGTGCGCGAGGTGCGCGCGACCGGGCCCGACCGCAACCGCTGGGTGATCACCGGGCCGGCGGGAGCGCCGATCGAGTTCGAGTCGATCGTCACGCGGCGCGAGCCGCCCGGCGCGCTCGCCTGGCACACGGTCGAGGGCGCGCTGGTCTCGCACGGCGGCACCGCGCGGTTCCGCCCGTCCGGCACCGGAGCGACCCGCATCGACGTCGTGATGTGGTGGCGTCCGGCGGCGGGCGCCGTCGGCGAGGGCGTCGCGGCGCTGTCGGGCCTCGATCCCGCCCGCGTGCTTCGCGAGGGCCTCCGACGCTTCAAGGCCGAGGTGGAGCGGGGACCGGGGACGGATGACGCCAGGCGCTAACGTCGTCCGGGTGGCGGCCGTGGCCGATCTGCACTGTGCGCGTGCCATGGCCGCCGGGACGTTCCAGCCGATCTTCAGCCAGGTCGCCGAGCGGGCCGACGTCCTCGTGCTCCCCGGCGACCTGACCGACTACGGATTGCCGGAGGAGGCGCGCCTGCTCGTGCGCGAGCTGGGCGTCGCGAAGGTGCCCACGGTCGCGGTCTTCGGCAACCACGATTACGAGGCGGAGCGTCACGACGAGGTGAAGCAGATCCTGATCGACGGGGGCGTCACGGTGCTCGACGGCGACTCCGCCGAGATTCACGGCATCGGCTTCGCGGGGGTCAAGGGCTTCGCGGGCGGCTTCGGCGAGCGGGCGCTCCAGTCGTGGGGCGAGCCGATCCTCAAGCGCTTCGTCCGCGAGGCGGTCGACGAGGCGCTCAAGCTCGAGGGGGCGCTGGCGCGGCTGCGCACGCCGCAGCGGATCGCCCTGATGCACTACTCGCCCATCCGGGCCACGGTCGAGTCCGAGGCACCCGAGATCACGCCGTTCCTCGGCTCCAGCCGTCTCGAGGACCCGATCAACCGCTACCCGGTGTTCGCCGTGTTCCACGGCCACGCGCATCGCGGCAGCCCGGAGGGCCGGACCGCCTCCGGCGTCCCCGTCTACAACGTGGCGCTGCCGCTGCTGCGCCGGCGCTGGCCGGACCGGTCGCCCTTCCGTCTCGTCGAGGTGCCGGTGCCGCCGCCGGCGGCCGCCGCCGCCCCGGTCGGCGTCCACACCGGCGTCGGTCTCGGCGCGACCATGCCATGACGGGCTCGCTCCCGCCCGAGACGCGCGCCTTCTACCTGCGCGCCATGACCGCCCTGGACGAGGCCGCCGTGCCGTTCCTCGTGGGCGGCGCGTACGCCTTCGAGCGCTACACGGGGATCGCCCGGCACACGAAGGACTTCGACGTCTTCGTGCACCCGCGCGACGTCCAGCGCGCGCTCGACACGCTGGCGGTGCAGGGCTGCGAGACGGAGCTGCCGTTTCCCCACTGGCTCGGCAAGGCCCGCTGCGGGGACGAGTTCGTGGACGTCATCTTCAGCTCCGGCAACGGCGTGGCGGCCGTGGACGACGACTGGTTTCGCCACGGCGTGGCGGCGGAGGTCCTGGGCTATCCCGTCCGGCTCATCCCGGTCGAGGAGATGATCTGGTCCAAGGCCTTCATCATGGAGCGCGAGCGCTTCGACGGCAGCGACGTCGCCCACATCCTCCGCGCCTCCGCCGAGCGCATCGACTGGCCGCGACTCGTCGCGCGCTTCGGGGACTCCTGGCGCGTGCTGATGGCGCACCTGGTGGTGTTCGGGTTCGTCTACCCGTGCGAGCGCCACCGCGTTCCGCCCGGCATCCTCAGCGAGCTGTGGGCGCGGCTGCAGCGCGAGCTCGGCACGCCGGAGGCGGGCGAGCGCGTCTGCCGCGGCACGATGCTGTCGCGCGCGCAGTACCTCGTGGACGTGGAGCGGTGGGGGTACCTGGATCCGCGGGTGGCGCCGCACGGCAACATCACGGAGCGCGAGGCGGAGATCTGGAGGGCCGGCATCGCCGAGGACGGGCCGCCGGAGACGCTGCAGGCCGCCTGAATCGCGTAGAATCGCCGACCAGGTCCATCCCAGGAGGCTCCCGCCATGCCCAAGATCGAGAAGTTCTGCGCGAACGGTGTCTTCGATCCCCCGACCTACAGCCAGGGCGTCCGCGTGACCGAAGCGCAGACGGTGCTCTTCCTGTCCGGGCAGGTCGCCTACGACAAGGACGGCGCGGTGGCGCACCGCGGCGACTTCAAGGCCCAGGCGCGCGAGGCCTTCCGCTGCCTCAAGGCGCTCGTCGAGGCGGCCGGCGGCCGCATGGACAGCATCGTGAAGATCAACACGTACGTCACGGACATCCGGTACCGCGCCGACCTCGTGCCCGTGCGCGAGGAGTTCTTCGGCAAGAAGGGCCCGGCCTCGACGCTCGTGCAGGTCTCGGCGCTGGCCCACCCGGACTGGCTCATCGAGGTGGAGGCGATCGCAATCCTGTAGCCGCCGGCTATTAGGCTTGACGTCCGTTGAGTTTTAGGTGAGCCTAACTTCCGGTCCCACCGGGACCGATTCCGAGACCGGAAGGAGCCCACATGCCCGTCGTCGTCGCGTGCCTCCTCGCCGTCCTGGCCGGGCTGGTCGCCCGGCCCGCTCCCGCCAGCGGGGCCGAGGAGGTCGTCATCTATTCCTCCCGGCACTACGGCCACGAGGCCGCCTTCGAGGCGTTCACCCGGGCGACCGGGATCGAGATCCGGCTGCTGAACGGCGAGGCCGGCCAGATCTTCGAGCGGCTCAAGGCCGAGGGCAGCAAGACGCCCGCCGACGTCCTGCTCACCGTCGACGCCGGCAACCTCTGGAACGCCGCGCGCGCGGGGCTGCTGGCGCCGGTGCGCTCGGCCGAGCTGGAGCGAAACATCCCCGCCCATCTCCGCGACCCCGAGCACCGGTGGGTCGGGCTGACGCTGCGGGCGCGCACGATCGTGTACAACCCCAAGCGTGTCGCGCCGGCCGAGCTGTCGACCTACGAGGCGCTCGGCGACCCGAAGTGGAAGGGCCGCCTCTGCCTGCGGACCTCCAGCAACATCTATAACCAGTCGATGCTGGCCGCGTTCATCCGGCGCCACGGCGAGCCGCGCACCGAGGCGATCGTGCGCGGGTGGATGGCGAACCGGCCGACGCTCATCAACGGCGACACGAAGATCATCGAGGCGATCGGGGCCGGGCAGTGCGACGTGGGCATCGTGAACAGCTATTATCTGGCGCGCATGCTGAAGAAGGACCCGGCCACGCCCGTCGCGCTCTTCTGGGCCAACCAGCAGACGACGGGGACGCACGTCAACGTCTCCGGCGCCGGCGTCACCGCGCACGCCAAGAACCGCGCGAACGCCATCCGGCTCCTCGAGTTCCTGAGCGGGCTCGACGCACAGCAGATGTTCGCCGACACCAGCCTCGAGTTCCCCGCGAACCCGCGGGCGGAGCCGAGCGCCGTGGTCAAGGCGTGGGGGCCGTTCAAGCAGGACGAGCTGAACGTCGCCGCGGCGGGCGAGTTCCAGGCGGCCGCGACCCGGCTCGCCGACCGCGCCGGGTACAAGTAACGCTCCGGCGCCGGCCCTCGGCATGGACGGTGGCGGCCGCCGCGATCGCGGCCACCGTCGCCCTGCCCCTCGTCGTGGTGCTGGCCTCGTGGCGCCACCCGGCCGGCGACGTCTGGCTCCACCTCTGGCGCACCCAGCTCGTCGAGCTGGTGGCCAACACGCTGCTCCTCGCGGGCGGCGTCGGCGTCGGCACGCTCGTCCTCGGCGCCGGCCTCGCCTGGCTCGTGGTCGCCTACGAGTTCCCGGGGCGGCGCCTCTTCGAGTGGGCCCTGATCCTGCCCCTGGCGATGCCGGCCTACGTCATCGGCTTCGCGTTCCTGGCGCTGTTCGACTATGCGGGGCCCGTGCAGTCCACGTTCCGGCGGCTCCTCGGCCCGGGCGCCGGGCTGCCCGAGCTGCGCTCGGGCGCCGGGGTCGTGGCGATGATGACGCTGGTGTTCTATCCGTACGTCTACGTGCTCGCCCGGGTGGCCTTCCGCGAGCACGGCGGCCCCGCCCTCGAGGTCGCGCGCAGCCTCGGCCACTCGCCTGCGCGCGCGTTCGCCGCCGTGATCCTGCCGCTGGCGCGGCCCTCGCTCGCCGCCGGCGTCGCGCTGGCGATGATGGAGGCCCTCGCGGACTTCGGCACCGTCTCGACCTTCGGCTACCGGACGCTGACCGAGGCCGTGTACCGCGTGTGGACCGGCATGTTCGACCGGGTGGCCGCCACGCAGATCGCCAGCGTGCTGCTCGCCGTGGCGCTGGGCCTGCTGGTGCTGGAGCGTGCGCTGCGCGGGCGGCGGCGCTTCACCGGCGCCGAGCGCCGGACGGCCGTGCCGCGCGTGGCGCTGCACGGGGCGCCGGCCGCGGCCGCCGTCGCGGCCTGCGCGGTCGTCCTCGCGCTGGCCTTCGTGCTGCCCGTGACCGAGCTGGTCGTCTGGGCGCTCGAGCTCGGGCCAGAGGAGCGCGCGAGCCGTGGCTTCGCGGGCCTCGTCGGCTCCACGTTCCTGCTCGCGGGCGCCTCGGCGGTGCTCGTCGGCATCCTCGCCCTCGTGCTCGCCTACGCGCGGCGGCTGCGGCCGTCCCGCACGTCCGCCCTGGCCGCGCAGTTCTCGTCGATGGGGTATGCGCTGCCGGGGGCCGTCATCGCCGTCGGCGTGCTGGCGCCCGTGGCCTGGCTCGACGGCGTGCTGGCGACGGCGGCCGAGTGGCTGCTCGGCGAGCGCCTCGGCCTCGTGCTGACCGGATCGGCGGCGGCCGTCCTGTTCGCCTACGCCGTGCGGTTCCTGGCCGTGGGCTACCAGACGACCGAGGCGGCGCTGGCGCGCATCCCGCCGAGCCTCGACGAGGCCGCCCGCTCGCTCGGGGTGACCATGCGCACCGCCCTGCGGCGCGTCCACGTGCCGCTCATGCGGGGCGGGATCCTGTCGGCGCTGACCCTCATCTGGGTGGAGACCATCAAGGAGCTGCCGGCGACGCTGCTGCTCCGCCCGTTCGGCATCAAGACGCTCGCGATCGAGGTGTGGGAGCGCACGTCCGAGTCGCTGTGGGCCGAGGCCGCGCTCCCGGCCCTCGCCATCGTGGCCGTCGGTCTGGTGCCGCTCCTGCTCGTCACGCGCCTCGAGGGAGGACGGCGGTGACGGTGCTGGAGGTGGCCGGCGTGACGCGGCGGTATCGTCGCAACCAGCCGCCCGCCGTCGACGCGGTCTCGCTGTCGGTGGCGCGCGGCGAGATCCTGGCGCTGCTGGGCCCGTCCGGCTCCGGAAAGAGCACGCTGCTCCGGCTCATCGCGGGCTTCGAGCTGCCCGACGCGGGCTCCGTGGCCATCAACGGGCGCGTCGTCGCCGAGCCGGGCTTCGCCGTGCCGCCCGAGCGGCGCGGCGTCGGCATCGTCTTCCAGGACTACGCGCTGTTCCCGCACCTCACGGTCGAGGGCAACGTGGCCTTCGGCCTCCACGCGCTCGACCGGCGGCGCCGGCGCGAGCGCGTTCGCAGCTTCCTCGAGCTGGTCGGCCTGCCCGCGCTGGCCCGGCGCTATCCGCACGAGCTCTCGGGTGGTCAGCAGCAGCTCGTCGCGCTGGCGCGGGCGCTGGCGCCGGCGCCGGCCGTGCTGCTGCTCGACGAGCCGTTCTCGAACCTCGACGCCGACCTCCGCGGCCAGATGCGCGAGGACGTCGAGAAGATCCTGCGCGAGACGGAGACCACGGTCATCTTCGTGACCCACGGCCAGGACGAGGCCTTCGGCATCGCGGACCGCGTCGGCGTGCTCGCCCACGGCCGGCTCGAGCAGCTCGACACGCCGGAGACGATCTACCACCGCCCGGCGACCCCGTTCGTGGCCGAGTTCGTGGGGGACGCGAGGTTCGTCCCCGGCGTCGTGCGCGCGGGCGGCGTCGTCACCGACGTGGGCACCTTCGCCCTGGACGGCGACGCACCGGCGGGCGCCGAGGTCGACGTCATGATCCGCCCGGACGACGTGACCTTCGTGCCCGCCGCCGACGGCGCCGCCGTCGTCGTGCACCGGGACTTCCGCGGCACCGAGACGCTCTACTGCCTGTCGCTGCCGGGTGGCCGCCGGCTCTACGCCTCGCAGCCCTCGTGGGCCACCGCCGTCGTCGGCGACCGGGTGCGCGTGGAGATCCGGCTCGAGCACGTGGTGACGTTCCCGCGCCGCCCCTGAGGCGGGGAGCGCTCAGCCCGCGATGGCGGCGAGGTCGAACCGGCCGCGGCGCGGGCCCGGGGCGACCGGCGCCCACAGGTCCCCCCGCCGCCGCACGCGCGCCGGCACGTTGTCGATGCGGAAGTCCTCGATGGTGACCCCGCCCGCGAGCTCGTCCCACGTCACCGGGGTGGAGACCGTCGCGCGCGGGCGCGGCCGGACGGAGTACACGGAGGCCAGAGTGCGACCCCAGGCGTTCTGGTTGAAGTCCACGTGGACCCGGTCGCGGGGACGCGCGTCCTTGCGATAGACGGCGGTGGCGAGCCGCGGGTGGCGGCGCGCGACGTCGAGCGCGATCGTCTTGGCCGCCGTCCACACGACCTTCTGCGTCGGCCCGCGCACGATGGGGACGTACACGTGGACACCGCGGCTGCCGGTGGTCTTGACGTGCGTCGGCATGCCGAGCCCGCGCAGCGTCTCGTTCACCGCCTGCGCCGTCTCCACGACCTGGGGCCACTCGACCTCCTCCCCGGGATCGAGGTCGAAGTGCAGGTAGTCGGGGCGGTCGACGTCGTCGCAGCGGGCGTACCACTCGTTGAGGTCGATGCAGCCGAGGTTGATGACCCACAGCAGCGCCGCCAGGTCGTTGATGACGGGAAAGTCGATGACGCTGCCCGACGAGTGCTCGATGGCGCAGGTCTCGATCCACGCCGGCCGGGACCGCGGGGCGCGCTTCATGAAGAAGAACTCGCCCGCGGCGCCGTTGGGATACCGCTTCATGACCATGGCGCGGTCGCGGATGTGGGGCAGCAGGACCGGCGCCATCTCCGCGTAGTAGCGCAGCAGGTCACCCTTGGTGAGGCCCTCGCGGTCCCAGAAGACCTTGCGCAGATTCGTGAGCTTCACCGTGCGGTCGCCGACGGCGACCTCGGCGTCGTCGGCATCCCGCGGGATCTCGACCCGCACGGCGCCGCGACCGGGCGTGCCCACGCGGGTGCGGGTCGCCGGATGGTAGTCGCGCGTGGGCTGCGGCCGTGCCATCAGCGCGCGCGCTCCAGCCGCGGCGGCCGGACGCCGCGGCGGACGGCGCCGGCGACCGGAGCGTAGTCGAGCTCCCGGTCCGCGCGCACGCAGCGGAGCAGGAGGCCGCCGCGGCTCATGTCGCCCCGGCCCACGAAGTCGACGGGGAAGGTCAGGCGCTCGCCGAAGACGGCGAGCAGCACGCTCACGTACTTGTCGGAGGCGATCGAGCCGAGCAACGTCACCGTGTCGCCCGGGCCGAGCGCCTCGGCCACCGCGCGCGCCGTCGCCTCGAGCGGCCGCCGGTAGCGCGGATTCGCCGCGTGGATGTCCACGCGCGCGCTCGCGCGCAGGGCGGCCAGCGTGACCGGCGTCTCCGCCGGCCGCAGGCCGGCGTCCGCCGTGATCACGAGCGGGACCCCGAACGCCTCGGCGTAGGCGAGCTTGCCGCGGAAGTAGAGGCCCGAGACGAAGCTCATGACCTCGCCGAGCGGGGCGCCGCCGGCCGTCCGGAGCCGGCGGGCGAGCGGGAAGCCGGCGCGGGGGGAGAGGAGCAGCCGGGCGCGCTCGCCGCCGCAGTTGGCGGGGGACAGCAGGAAGACCCGGGACATCAGACGCGGACGATCACGGGTCGCTGCAGTCCGCGAAGCACCCGCAGTTCTCGCAGACGATCTTGCACTTCCGCTCCTGCATCTCGGCGCCACAGCGCTCGCAGCGTCGCGGGCCGGGCGTCGTTCCGGCGTGGGACGGGGCGGGAGAAGTCATGCCGCTACGATACACTTGTTTCATGCAGGAGTGGTCGGATCAGGACTTCCTCCGGACCGTCTTCGACGAGACGCGGGTGCTGCGCAAGCCGCTGCGCGGGATCATCAGCGGCTATCACGTCCTGCCGTACGTCCTGGTGGGCCCGTCGGCGTACGAACAGGCGTCGAGAGCGGTGGAGGTGCGCGGGCGCATCCGCGTGTCGCCGCGGCTCGTGATCGGCGGCGCCGCGCCGACCTACGGCGAGCTGTTCGGCGAGCACGAGCTCATGGACGGCCGCATCGTCGCGCGCCTGTTCAGCTTCCGGTACGCCTCGCGGGTCAACCTCGAGTCGGAGGAGCTGCGGATCCGGCGCTACGAGCGGGAGGCGCCGGCCCAGCTGGACCGGGTGCTCGAGGAGCTGACCCAGCGGGAGGTCATCGACACTGCGGTGATCTCCTCGCCCGACGCGCGATTCTATCCGGTGTCGCTCGACCGGTTCATCCGCGAGATCCTGGACCAGGAATTCCCTGCCGGGCCAGGAGCCGGGTGAGCTCCTCGGGATCGACCGGCTTCACGACGTGCGCGTCGAAGCCCGCCTCCTCCGCGCGGCGCCGGTCGTCCGGGTCGCTGTAACCGGTGAGCGCGACGAGGAATGCGCGCGGGCCCGACAGCGCGCGCAGCCGGCGCGCGACCTCGTAACCGTCGATCCCGGGCAGGCCGATGTCGATCAGGGCGACCGCCGGCGTCTTCGCCCGCGCGATCTCGAGCGCGCGCTGACCGTCGCCGGCGGCCTCGACGTCGTACCCGTCGAGCTCCAGGAGGACGCGCAGCGCCTCGCGTGCGTCGGCATTGTCTTCGACGAGAAGGACCATCGGCATCGCTGCGCTTTCACCGTACCACGCGCGCCAAGAGCCTCGTGACCTTGACAGCCTCGACGAGCCGATGCTACAGATCGGGCCCACGCACCCCCCAGGAGGCAGGCTCGCCGCACTCGCTCCTCGCGCCACCGAGACCGCCGCGCACGTCGTCGACGCTCGCCTCGGCCGTGAGTGGCGCGGTCGTGGCGGGGTACGCGGCGGTGGCGGCCGTGCTGGCGTGGCGCTCGCTGTCGTGGCCGCTCGTCCACGACGCGCCGATCATGCACTACATCGCCTGGCGCATCGCCGACGGCGCCGCGCCCTACCGCGATCTCTTCGACATGAACCAGCCGGGCGTCTACCTGCTGCACCTGGCGGTGCTGGAGACGCTGGGCCCGGGCGACCTCGCCTGGCGCGCCTTCGACCTCGGCTGGCTGTCGCTCGCGAGCGTCGCGATCGCCAGCGTCGCCGCGCGGTGGGGCGCGGTGGCCGCCGCGGGCGGGGCGCTCGCCTTCGCGATGTATCACCTGGCCGGCGGCGCCTGGCAGGCGGGCCAGCGCGACTTCCTCCTGTCGCCGCTGCTGGTCCTCGGCGTCCTGGGCGTCGCGCGCTGGCTCGAGGCCCCCGGGCGCTGGGGCAGCCTGGCGTGGTCGGGCGCCGCCATGGGCGCCGCGGTGACGCTGAAGCCGCACGCCGGCGTGCTCGCCCTGGGGCTCGGGATCGTCGTGATCGTGGCGGCGACGCGGGCCGGCGGTCTCGGCGCGGGGGTCGCGGCGGCGCTCGCGTACGGCGCGCTGGCCGCGGTGGCGCCCGCGGCGGCGCTCGCGTGGCTCGGCGCCACGGGCGCCCTCGACGCCTGGCGGCAGGTGGTCTTCGACTACCTGCTGCCGCTCTACTCGCGCCTGGGTCGCGACGCGACGTGGGCCATCCATCGCCGGGAGGTCTGGATCCCGCTCGCCCTGGGCGCGCTCGTCTCCGTCGCCGCCCTCGTCCGCGTGCGGCGCCTCGGCGCGCGCGGCGCGCTGGCGCTGGTCGGCCTCGCGTACGGCGTCGTGCACTTCCTCGGCCAGGGCAAGGGCTGGGAGTACCACCTCTATCCGCTCGCCGCGTTCGTCGCCGTCCTGCTCTTCGCGGGGCTCGGCCCGGCGGGCGGCTGGACGCGCGCGCCGCTCGTCGCCGCGCTGCTGGCCTCGCTGATCGTCCTCGGCCTCAAGGGGGTCGAGGCCGCGCCCGCGCGCTGGGAGCGCGACACCGTCGCGCGCGTCCGCGTGCTCGAGGCCGATCTCCGGGCGCGCCTGCGCCCGGGCGACACCGTGCAGGTGCTCGACACGACGGGCGGCGGCGCCCACGCGCTCCTGCGGCTCGGCGTGCGCCAGCCCACGCGCTTCCTCTACGACTTCCACTTCTTCCACGACGTCGACACGCCGGTCGTTCGCGCGCTGCGCGCGGAGCTGATCCGAGGCCTCGACGCCGCGCCGCCCCGGTTCGTCGTGCTCTTCGAGCGCGGCTGGCCGGCGGGCGGCTACGACCGCGTCCGCGCGTTTCCCGAGCTGGCCGCGCGGCTGGCGACGCGGTACACGGTGGTCGCCGCGCGCGACGGGTACCGGATCCATGAGAAATCCGACGGTCCGTAGGATCATCAACGCCTACGACGATCCGGTGGTCCGCGCCTACTGCTGGGCCCGGTTCTGGAT
>DASUPA010000201.1:0-8040 GCA_036276335.1 Candidatus Methylomirabilota bacterium
CATCTGGCGTTCGTCACGGTCGGCCGCGACTACGAGACGGCCAAGGCAGAATGGGTGAAGGTCCTGACGAAGCGCTACGCGCAGGACTTCGAGCCGCTGGCGCAGAAGTACGGGATCATCGGCACGCCCGACCAGTGCGCCGAGCAGCTCGAGCGCTTTCGCGCCGCCGGCTGCACGTACGTCATCGTGAACGGCATCGGCGAGGCCGAGCACGAGGGCGAGCAGCTGGCGCGCGTGGCCGCCGACGTCCTCCCGCGATTCCGCTGAGCGATGGCCTCCGCGCCGCGCAGCTCCCGCGCGCGCGTGAGCGCCGTCCGCACGCTGGCCCGCGACGTGCTCGAGGTCGATCTCGACATGCTGGACCCGCCGGTGCTCGCGTTCGAGGCGGGGCAGTGGATCTCGGTGCCGTTCGGGCCGAAGCCGGTGCGCGCCTACTCCATCGCGTCGTCGCCGCGCTCGCCGGCGCGGCTCACCCTCTGCGCCGACGTCGCGCCGGGCGGGCTCGGGTCCCGCTGGTTCCGCGGCCTGAGTCCCGGCGACGAGGTGCGGTTCAAGGGACCCCTCGGCGGCTTCGTGCTGCCGCCGGACGAGACGCGCGCGCCGCTGTTCGTCGCCGAGGAGATCGGGATCGTGCCCGTCCGCGCGCTCCTCGGCGAGCTGGCGGCCGGCCGTGCGGCCACGCTGGTCTACGGGGCGCCCGACGACCGCCGCCCCTACGACGCCGAGCTCCGCGAGCGCGCGCGCCGCGACGGCGGCTTTGCGTATCATCCGGTCAGCGGCGGCGAGCTGACGGCGGCGGTGGAGACGCTGGCCCCCCGCGCCGGCGACCGTGTGGCGTACGTGGTCGGCGGGGAGGCGACCATCAAGCGCGTGCGCGCGCTGCTGATGGCGCAGGGGCTCGATCGCAAGGCGATCCGGTGGGAGCGATTCTGGTGAGAAGCTCGGCGGGGAGGCGACGATGGCGGATCTGACCGGCGGTCAGCTGGTCGCGCGCGTGCTGAAGCAGGCGGGCGTGGGCCACGTGTTCACGCTCTGCGGCGGCCACATCCTGCCCATCTACGACGGCTGCCTCGACGAGGGCATCGCCGTGATCGACGTGCGGCACGAGCAGGCCGCCGCGCACGCGGCCGACGCCTACGCGCGGCTCACGCGGGGCCTCGGCGTCGCGATGGTCGCGCCCGGGCCCGGCGTCACGGACGCCGTCACCGGCGTCGCCAACGCGCACGCCGCGCGCAGCCCGCTGCTGCTGATCGGCGGCGCCGCGCCGCTCGGCCTCCGCGGCCTGGGCGCGCTGCAGGAGATGGAGCAGGTGGCGCTGCTGCGCCCGATCACGAAGGGCGCGTTCAGCGTGCCCGAGACGCGTCAGATCCCGGAAGTCCTCACCACGGCCATCCGCACGGCCCTCTCGGGCCGGCCGGGGCCCGTGTTCGTCGAGATCCCGGTCGACCTGCTGATGACGACGATCGAGGACCGGCTGGCGCCGATCCCCACGCAGTACGCGCACCGCCCGCGGCCGGCGGTCGACGCGGCGGCGCTCGACGCGCTGGCGCGGCTGCTCGCCGGCGCGGAGCGGCCCGTCGTCGTGGCGGGGGGCGGCGTGTACTGGGACGACGCCGCGCCCGCCCTCGCCGCCTTCGCCGAGCGGGCCGGCGTGCCCGTGTTCATGAACGGCGCCGGGCGCGGCTCGCTGCCGGCGGGACACCCGAACGCCTTCGCCCACGCGCGCGGCATGGCGCTCGGCGCGGCCGACCTCGTCATCGTGCTGGGCGCGCCGCTCGACTTCCGCCTCGGCTACGGCCGCCCGCCCACGTTCTCGGAGCAGGCGAAGGTCGTGATGATGGACGTCGACCCCGCCGAGCTCGGCCGGAATCGCCCGCTCGAGCTCGGGCTGGTCGCCGACACGGGGGTCGGCCTGCGCCAGGCGCGCGACGTCGTGCCGGCGACGATGGCGGGCCGTGTGGCGCCGTGGCTGGCCGCCCTGCGCGGCAAGGAGGAGGAGAGCCGGCGGAAGCTGGAGGCCTTCTGCGCCTCGGCGGACACGCCGGTCTCGCACTACCGGCTGGCGGCGGAGATCGCGCGTGTGGTGGGGCCCGACACGATCGTCGTCGGCGACGGCGGCGACGTCGTGGGTTGCGCCGCCAAGGTCGTGCCGCTCCACCGGCCGGGCCAGTGGCTCGACCCCGGACCGCTCGGCTGTCTCGGCGTTGGCCCGTCGTTCGCGCTCGCGGCCCGCCTGCTGCACCCCGACCGGCGCGTGCTCCTCGTGGCCGGCGACGGCGCGCTCGGCCTCAACGCCATGGAGCTCGAGACGGCCGTGCGGTTCAAGCTGCCGTTCGTCTGCGTCGTCGGCAACGACGGCGGCTGGGGCCAGATCCGCAACCCGCAGCTCTCGTTCTACGGCGAGGCGCGCGCGGTGGCGACGTCGCTGCCCGCCACGCGGTTCGACCTGATGGCGGAGGCGCTCGGCGCGCGCGGCGTCCTCGTGCGCGAGCCGGGGGAGATCCGGCCCGCGCTCGACAAGGCGCTCGGCTCCGGCGAGGTGTGGTGCGTCAACGTCCTCCTCGATCCGGCGGCGTACCGGAAGACGGGGACGGTCTCCATGGCGATCTGAGCTGAGAGTCACCGTCCTCTGTCCGCACCTGCGCATCGCGGGCGGGGTGCGCGCGATCCTGACGTACGCCGACCGGCTGGCCGCCCTCGGCCACGCGGTGACCGTGGTGGTGCCGGCGCGCGGCCGGTGGCGGGCGGCGTGGCGGGCGCGGACCGCGCCGGCGCCGGACTGGATCCGACCCTTCCGCGCGCGCGTCGCCTGGGTGGCGCGCTGGGACGCCGCCGCCCTGCCGGCGGGCGACGTCGTGCTGGCCACGGCGTGGCAGTCGGCGCCGGTCGCGGCGGCGGCGCCCGCGCGCTGCGGCGCGGGCTTCTACCTGGTGCAGCACTACGAGAGCCTCTATCACGGCGACCCGGCCGCGGTCGACGCGACCTACCGGCTGCCACTGCGCAAGATCACCATCTCGACCTGGCTCGCCGAGATCATGCGCGAGCGCTTCGGCGCGGCCGCCGACGTCATCGTCACGCCGGTCGACCGCGTGCTGTTCCACCGCCGCGAGGTCGTCGCCGGACCGGCGCTGCGCGTGCTGATGCTGCACCACGAGTACGCGTGGAAGGGCGTGGCGGACGGCCTCGAGGCGGTGCGCCGCGTCCGGACGCGCGTCCCCGCGCTGCACCTCGTCGGCTTCGGGGTGAAGCGCCCGCGCGCGCCGGTGCCCTACGACGAGTTCCACGAGAACCCGCCCCAGGAGCAGCTCGCGGCGCTCTACAGCGGCACCGACATCTACCTGTGCCCCTCGTGGGACGAGGGGCTCGGCATGCCGCCGATGGAGGCGATGGCGTGCGGAGCCGCGCTCGTCACGTACGACAACGGGGGCTGCCGCGACTACGCGCGCGACGGTGAGACCGCGCTGGTGGCGCCGCGCCGCGACGTCGGCGCGCTCGCCGCGCAGCTGGAGCGGCTGGCGACCGACGCGGCCCTGCGCGCGCGCATCGCGGCCGCGGGCACGGCGTTCGTGACCACCGCGTTCGACTGGGACCGCGCGGTGGCGCGGCTCGAGCGCCTGTTCGCGGTCGCGTCGGTGTAAAATTCCGAGCGATGCCGATTTACGAGTACGACTGCCAGGACTGCCGCCGGCGCGTCAGCCTCCTGATCCGGAGCCTCTCGTCGCCCGCGGCGCCGGCGTGCCCGCGCTGCGGGGGCGCCCGCCTGACGCGCGTCATGTCGCGATTCGCCACCGTGAAGTCGGAGGAGGCGCGGCTGGAATCGCTGGCGAGCGACGGCAGCTTCGGCGACCTCGACGAGAACGACCCGGCGAGCGTGGCGCGCTTCATGAAGAAGATGGGCAAGGAGCTCGGCGACGACATGGGCGACGACTTCGACTCGGCCGTGGACGAGGCGATGGCCGAGGGCGAGGGGGGCGGCGAGGAGAGCGCGTCCCCGGAATCCCTCGAAGCGTCCGGCTCGTCTGACGACCTGTGAAGGTCGAGTCCGCCGACCGCCTGGAGTCCGTCGGATCCGGGCCCTGGGATGACGTGCTGGCGGCCGCGCGCCTGCGGTCGCCGTTCCTGTCGTGGACGTGGCAGGCGCACTGGACAGCCGCCTTCGCCCCCGACCGCCGGCTCGACGTGCGCCGCGTCGTGGACGCCGACGGCGCCCTGGTGGGCGTGCTGCCGCTGTACGAGGCGACCTCCGGCGTGCTCGAGCTCGTCGGCGGCGCCGACGTGTCGGACTACCTCGACCTGCTGGCGCCCGCCGGCCGGGAAGCGGAGGCGTGGAGCGCGCTGCTGCGCTCGCGCGCGGGCGGGCGCGAGCGGTGGGTGCTGCACGCGGTGCCGGGCGCGTCGCCCACGGTGCGCGCGCTGCCCGCGCTGGCGGGCTCATGTCGCCTCGCGGCGACCGTCGAGCTGGAGGAGCGCTGTCCGGTCCTGACCCTGCCCGCCTCCTGGGACACCTACCTCGCCTCGCTGTCCGGCAAGCACCGCCACGAGCTGACCCGCAAGATCCGACGCTTCGAGCGCGACGTGCCCGACGGCGCCGTCACCGCCGTGCACCGGGCGGAGGACGTCGCGGCCCGCCTCGACGAGTTCCTGACGCTGCACCGCGCCTCGCGCGTGGGCAAGGCGAAGTTCATGGACGAGCGCATGGAGGCCTTCTTCCGCGCCGCCATCCCGGCCCTGGCGGCGCGCGACGGCGTGCGGCTCTGGCTGCTCCACGCCGGCGCCGAGGCGATCGCGTCGTTCATCTGTCTCGAGTGGGACGACACGGTCGGCCTCTACAACTCCGGGTTCGCCCCCGCGCGGGCGGCGCTGTCGCCCGGCCTGGTCCTCCTCGCGCACGTCATCCGCGACGCCATCGCCCGCCGCCGCGCCCGCTTCGACTTCCTCCGCGGCGAGGAGCGCTACAAGCTGGAGTTCGAGCCGACGCTCGAGGAAGTCTATCGCGTCACCATCGGTCCCGCCGCGTGAGCCTCCGCGTCGCGCTGCTGAGCGTGCACACGTGTCCGCTCGCCGCCCTCGGCGGCAAGGAGACCGGCGGGATGAACGTGTACGTCCGCGAGCTGGCCCGCGAGCTCTCGCGCATGGGCGTGGCCGCCGACGTCTTCACGCGCTCCCAGAACGCCGACATCCCCCGCGTGGTGCCGCTCGCCGAGCACGCGCGCGTCATCCACCTGCCGGCCGGTCCGCAGGCCCCCATGCCGCGGGAGCGCATCCACGGGCACCTCGACGAGTTCGTCGCCGGGGTCGAGGCCTGGCGGCGCGCCGAGGGCCTCGACTACGACCTGGTGCACGGCAACTACTGGCTGTCGGGCGTGGTCGGGCTCGCGCTGCGCGCGCGCTGGGGCGTGCCGCTGGTGCAGATGTTCCACACCCTGGGACGGCTCAAGAACGGCGCCCGCATCGCCGCCGAGCGCGAGCCCGCGCTGCGCATCGCCGAGGAGCGGCGCATCGTCGCCGGCGCCGACCGGCTCGTCGCGGCCAACAGCATCGAGCGCGGCCAGCTCGTCGCCGAGTACGGGGCCGATCCGGCGAAGATCGCCGTCATCCCGTGCGGCGTCGACACGGGCCTGTTCGCGCCGGGCGATGCGGGGGCCGCGCGCGCGGCGCTCGGGCTCGGCGGGGGGCCGCTGCTGCTCTACGTCGGGCGGATCGCGCCGATCAAGGGCCTGGAGACGCTCCTCGACGCGGTGGGGTGCCTGCGGGGCGCCGGCCACCCGGCGCGCCTGGTGGTGGTGGGCGGCGACGCCGACGACCGCCGCGATCGGCACGAGACCGAGATCCGGCGGCGGGTGGCCGGCCTCGGGCTCGGCCACGCGGTGACCTTCGCGGGGGCCCAGCCCCAGGACAGGCTGCGCGACTACTACGTCGCCGCCGACGCCACCGTGCTGCCGTCGTACTACGAGTCGTTCGGCATGGTGGCGCTGGAGGCGATGGCCTGCGGCAGCGCGGTGATCGCCTCGCGCGTCGGCGGCCTGCAGACGACCGTGCGCGACGGCGTCACCGGCCTGCTGGTGTCCGAGGGCGATCCGTGCGCGCTGGCCGAGACGGTCGCGCGCGTGCTGGACGACGGCGCGCTCCGCTGGCGTCTGGGACGCGAGGGCGTCCGCTGGGCGTCCAGCCATCGCTGGCCGTGCGTGGCCGAGGCGGTTTGCCGCGAGTATGCCGCGCTCGCGGGGGAGGCCCAGCCGCACCTGGCCGTCGCCCGCTGCCGCTGAGCGTCGCTCGGCGCCCGTGGTATATTGCGGCACCAACCGTGGGCAGCCTCCTCGAAGTCATCGATCTGCATACGGAGTTCGCCACGCGGCACGGCGTCGTGCGCGCGGTCGACGGCGTCTCGTGGGACGTCGCCGAGGGCGAGACGGTCGCGCTCGTCGGCGAGTCCGGCTGCGGGAAGTCGGTCAGCGCGCTCAGCGTCATGCGCCTGGTGTCGCAGCCGGCCGGCCGCATCACGAGCGGCCGCATCGTCTTCAAGGGGCGTGATCTCCTGACGCTCTCGGAGGAGGAGATGCGACGCGTCCGCGGCCGCGAGATCGCGATGATCTTCCAGGAGCCGATGACGTCGCTGAATCCCGTCCTCACCATCGGACGCCAGCTCACGGAAGGTCTGGAGACCCATCTGGGGATGGACGCGGCGGCGGCGCGGAAGCGGGCGGTGGAGCTGCTCGCCATGGTCGGCATCCCGGATCCGGCGCGGCGGCTGCCGCAGTACCCGCACCAGTTCAGCGGCGGCATGCGTCAGCGGATGATGATCGCCATGGCGCTCGCCTGCGAGCCCGCGCTGGTCCTGGCCGACGAGCCCACCACCGCGCTCGACGTGACGATCCAGGCGCAGATCCTCGAGCTGATGCGCGAGCTCTCGCGGCGGCTCGGCGTCGCCATGCTGATCATCACCCACAACCTCGGCGTCGTCGCACGGTACGCCGACCGCGTCAACGTCATGTACGCCGGGCGCATCATCGAGCGCGGGACGGCGCGCGAGATCTACGCCAATCCACGGCACCCGTACACCCTCGGCCTGCTGCGCTCGGTGCCGCGGCTGGACGAGCCCCGCCGAGCGCGCCTGGCGCCGATCGAGGGGCAGCCGCCTGATCTCAGCCGCCTGCCGGTCGGCTGCGCGTTCACGCCCCGCTGCGCGTTCCGCGTCGAGCGCTGCGAGCGCGAGGCGCCGGTGCTGACGCCGGTCGGGGCCCCCGGGCACGTCTCGGCGTGCTGGGAGGCCGAGCGCCTCGTGCGCGAGCCCGTGCTGCCGCAGGGCGCGGTGAGACGATCATGAACGACGTGCTCCTCGAGGTGCGGAACCTCGTGAAGCACTTCACCGTCGGCGGCGGACTGTTCGGCGGCCAGCCCGGGCTCGTGCGCGCCGTCGACGGCGTGAGCTTCTCGATCCGCCGCGGCGAGACGCTGGGCCTCGTCGGCGAGTCCGGCTGCGGCAAGACGACGACGGGCCGCTGCATCCTCCAGCTGGAGCGTCCCACGAGCGGGCAGGTGCTCTTCGAGGGGCGCGACCTCACCACACTCGACGGTCGTGCGCTGCGCGCCGTGCGCCGGCGGATCCAGGTGATCTTCCAGGATCCGTACAGCTCCCTGAATCCGAGAATGACCGTCGGCGAGATCATCGCCGAGCCTTTGGCCGTCCACGGGATCGTCACGACGGCGGCCGGGCGGCGCGATCGTGTGCGCGACCTGCTCAACCGGGTCGGCCTGCTTCCGCAGCACGGGACGCGCTATCCCCACCAGATGTCGGGCGGGCAGCGACAGCGGGTGGGCATTGCGCGGGCGCTCGCCATGGAGCCCACCCTGATCATCTGCGACGAGCCCGTCTCCGCCCTCGACGTGTCGATCCAGGCCCAGATCATCAACCTGCTCGAGGACCTCCAGGCCGAGTTCGGGCTGACGTACCTGTTCATCGCGCACGACCTGGCGGTCGTCCGCCACATCTCCGACCGCGTCGCGGTGATGTACCTCGGCAAGGTCGTCGAGATGGCCGAC
>DASUPA010000202.1:0-2302 GCA_036276335.1 Candidatus Methylomirabilota bacterium
TGTCGCCCTGCCACACCTCGCGCGGCAGCTCGTAGAGGACCTCGATGCCGTGGCCGTCCGGGTCCGAGACGTAGACGCTGTGGGTCATGCCGTGATTGATCCGCCGGTGGAAGGTCACGCCCTTCGCCTGTAAAAACGCGACCTGCTCGAGCCACGACTTCCGATCCGGCCACGCCACGGCCACGTGGTTGATGCCGACGCGCGCGGGCATCAGGCTCCACGTGCCGCGCTCGTCCTTCGGGGCGTCGGCCGGCACCTCGGCCAGCGCGAGGTCGTGGTGGGTGACGTCGCCGTGCGCGTCCACGCCGCTGTAGAAGCGCATCCTTGGCCGCGGGCGCCCGGGGATCGGCTTCAGCTCCGCCACGCACCTGAAGCCCATGATCTCCGTCCAGAATCGGTGCGACACCTCGAGGTCGCGCACGTTGAGGACGACGTGATTGATCCCGCGCGGCGCCTGGGCCTGCGCGGGGACGGCCGGGGCCCGGACCTCGGTCTGCGCCATGACGTTCCTCCTGTCGGCTCGTGACGCCGACCATGCTAGAGCACCCGGGATCCCGGCGCGCCGCTGGCCGCGCCGGGGGCTTCGTCAGGGGACCGGCAGCCCGCGGCGCGCCAGCTCGCCCTCGAGGTCGAGCGGGCGCGTGCCGATCGACTCCGCACCGGGCACGGTCCAGAAGAGCTCGAACTCCAGCCCGTCGGGGTCCCTGGCGTAGAGCGACAGGCTCGCGCCGTGATCGGACTCGCCGACGAGCGCGCCCGCCTCGCGCAGCCGCCGCCGGGCGCGGGCGAGGTCGGTGAGCTCGCCCACCTCCCACGCCGCGTGGTACATCCGCGCCACGCGCTCGTCGGGCGGCGCCACGCCGGTCTGCTCGAAGAGGCCCAGGTGGTGATCGTCCGGCGTGCCGGGGATCTTCAGGAAGGCGGCCCGCGGATGGCGGCGCTTCACCTCGAAGCCGAGGACGTCGCAGTAGAAGCGGACGCTGCGCTCGACGTTCGACACCCAGAGCACCAGGTGCTGCAGGCGCCGCAGCCCGAGACCGCTCATCGCGGGTACTCGACGCTGACGGTGATGGCCACGCAGGCGATCAGCGTGTCGCTGTCCGGCACCCGCAGGCCGCCGGCGACCGCGCGCACGCTCACCTCGCCGTGCGGCAGCTCCTTCTTCACGCGCTCCGTGTCGACGGACGCGGGCTCCGGCACGCCGACGGTGACGTCCACCAGCATCCGGCCGCCGCGCTCGCGGACCTCCTGGAGGAGGGGCAGGCTGGAGTGGCGGATCGCGTCGGAGACGGCGCGGCAGGCCGCCGTCGTGGCGTCCAGGCCGTGGACGTCCACGCCCATGCCGAACTCGAGCACCAGCGGCTTCGCGCTCATGGCGGCGTCATTATAATAGCCGTACCGGACACCAGCCGCACCGGGAGGGGTCCATGGCCGAGATCGTCGCCGCCGCGCTCACGTCCCACGCGCCGCTGATCACCGGCAAGCCGGACGTCGGCCGGCCCGAGCAGCGGGACCGCCTCTACGCCGGCTTCCGCGAGCTCGGCGCCCGGCTGGCCGCCGCGCGGCCCGAGCTGATCGTGATGTTCGTGAACGACCACCTGCAGAACTTCCCGTACAGCAACCTTCCCGCCTTCTGCGTCGGGCTGGCCGACACGTACGACGCGCCCAGCGCCGGCGGTGGCCGGTTCATGCGCATTCCGGCCCGCACGCTGCGCGGCGACCGGGAGTGGGCGATGGCGTTGCTGGAGGCCGGGCTCGACGCCGGCTTCGACTTCGCGTACTCCTACGAGATCGAGAGCTGGGACGAGCTCTCCGTGCCGCTGCACTTCCTTACCCCGGCCGGCGACGTGCCGATCGTGCCGATCTACACGAACTGCGCGGCGCCGCCGCTGCCCCGCCTCCGGCGCTGCCACGAGATGGGCGCCTTCGTCGGCCGCTTCGTGCGCGCGCAGGCGACACCGCGGCGCGTCGCCCTCGTCGCGAGCGGCGGCATCTCGCACTGGGTGGGGACGCCGGACACCGGCCGGATCAATCCCGAGTGGGACCACCAGGTGCTCGATCACATCGCCCGCGCCGACATCGAGCCCCTCGTGCGGCTGACGCACGAGGAGATCGAGCGCGACGGCGGCAACGGCGGCCAGGAGATCCGCAACTGGGTGGCACTGCTCGGCGCCGTGCCCGGCTGGAAGGGCGAGGTGCTGGCCTACGAGCCGGTGGCCGAGTGGATCACCGGCTGCGCCACCGTCTGGGTGCATCCGTGACGCCGGCCGTCTCGTACGCGCTCAACAAGGTGCTGACGGCG
>DASUPA010000203.1:0-5320 GCA_036276335.1 Candidatus Methylomirabilota bacterium
ACTGGCGGCAGGCCCGGGCCCAGGCGTGCGCCGCCCGCT
Source organism: Candidatus Methylomirabilota bacterium (assembly GCA_036276335.1). Lineage (GTDB taxonomy): Bacteria > Methylomirabilota > Methylomirabilia > Rokubacteriales > CSP1-6 > AR12. Next base: position 40 of record DASUPA010000203.1, read on the forward strand.
GGGCGCTGTGGATCACCGGACTTCCGGGCAGCGGCAAGACGACGATCGCCTCGCGCGTGGCGGAGGCGCTGACGGCGAGCGGCCTCGAGGTGCGGGTCCTCGACCTCGCCGACGTCCGCGCGTTCATCGACCAGGCCTGGTCGCCGCTGGCGGAGGACGTCGCCCATCGCGCGCTCGTGTACGCGGCGATGCGGCTGACCGAGGCCGGCGTGGCCGTCATCATCGACGCCACCGCGCCGGCACGCGCGTGGCGGAGCCTGGCGCGCGAGCGGATCGCGCGCTTTGCCGAAGTGCAGCTCGTCTGCCCGGCGGAGGTCTGTGCCAGCCGGGAGCGCGCGGTGCGCTGGCGCCTCCTCGGCTGCGCGCATCGGGACGTGCCGCGCCGCGTTCCCGATCGTCCGGACATCGTGCTGGCGTACGAGCGGGCCGACTCGCCCGAGGCGGTGATCTACACCGACGTCGAGGATCCGTGGTCCGCCGCCGACACGGTGCTCCGGCTCGCCGCCCGCCTCACGGCGGGCGCGAACACCCGCGTCTCATGACCGGCTCGCTCGCGCCGTTCTTCGACGCCAGCTCGGTCGCCGTCATCGGGGCGTCCGCCGATCCGTCGAAGATCGGCGGCAGCGTCCTCGCCAACCTGCGCGCCGGCGGATTCACCGGCCGCGTGGTGCCGGTCAACCCGGCGCGGACGGTGGTGCAGGGGCTGCCCGCGGCGGCGTCCATCATGGACGTCGACCCGGTGGACGTGGCCGTCGTCGCCGTTCCGGCGGCCGCGGTGCTGGAGGTCCTCGAGCAGTGCGCGGCCCGTGGCGTGAAGGGCGCCGTCGTCGTCAGCGCGGGCTTCCGCGAGGCCGGGCCCGCCGGCGCGGCACGCGAGGCAGAGCTGCGCGCGTGGCTGCGGTCGGCCCCGCTGCGGGTCATCGGGCCGAACTGTCTCGGCTGGATCCGGCCCGCCGCCCGCCTGAACCTCTCGTTCGCGCCGGGCATGCCGCACGCCGGCGCGCTGGGCTTCTTCTCGCACTCGGGCGCGCTCTGCACGGCGATCCTCGACTGGTCCCGGGACCACGCCATCGGCTTCTCGCTCTTCGCCAGCCTCGGCAACCAGGCGGACGTCACGGAGAGCGACCTGCTCGCCGCCCTCGCCGACGACCCCGAGACGCGCGTGATCCTCGGCTACCTCGAGGGCGTCGCCGACGGCGCGGCCTTCTTCGCGTCGCTCCGCGACGCCGCGCGGCGCAAGCCGTGCGTGCTGCTGAAGACCGGCCGCTCCGCGGAGGGCGCGCGGGCGGTGGGCTCGCACACCGGCGCCCTCGCCGGCTCCGATCGCGCGTTCGAGGCGGCCGTGCGCCAGGCGGGCGGCCTGCGCGTCGACACCCTCGAGGAGCTCTTCGACGTCGCCCGCGCGCTCGAGGGGGGCCGCCTGCCGACGAGCCGCCGCGTCGTCCTCGTCACGAACGGCGGCGGCCTCGGCGTCCTCGCGACCGACGCGGCGCGGCAGGCCGGCCTCGAGCTCGCCGCGCTCGATCCGGTGGCGGCGCAGCGGCTGTCCCGGGTCCTGCCGGCGCACGCTACCATCACGAACCCGGTCGACCTCATCGGCGATGCGACCCCGGCGCGCTACGCGCAGGCGCTCGAGGCGCTGGCCGACATCGACGCCTCGCTGGTGGTGATGCTCGCGCCGCAAGCCGCCACCGATGCGGCCGGCGTCGCGCGGTCGATGCTCGCGGGGACGCGCGGCCGCGCCACCCCCGTGCTGGGTGTCTTCGCCGGCGGCGCCCGCGTCCGCGCCGGCGCGGACGTCCTCGAGGACGCGGACGTCCCTTGCTACGCCTTTCCCGAGCGGGCGGTGCGCGCGCTCGCGAGCATGGTGGCGCTCGCGGAGCGCGCCGCCCGGCCGGTGGCGGCTCCCGTCACGCTCGACGGCGAGGCGGTGCGCGAGCCGGTCGCGCGGCTCGCCGGCCGCGAGCGGCTGTCCCTCCTGGACGCGGCGCCGCTCCTGGCCGCGGCCGGGATCCCGGTGCTGCCGGTGCGCGTCGCGAGGTCGCCGGACGAGGCGGTGGAGGTGGCGGCGGCGCTCGGCATGCCGGTCGCGCTCAAGGTGCTCTCGCCCGACATCTCGCACAAGACCGACGTGGGGGGCGTCGCCCTCGGCCTCGGCACGGCGGTCGAGGTGCTCGAGTCCGCCAAGCAGATCCTGGCGCGCGCGCGGGCGGCGCGCCCCGAGGCGCGCATCGAGGGCCTGCTCGTGCAGGCGATGGCCAGGCCCGGCGGCGTGGAGCTGCTGCTCGGCATGGTGCGCGACCCGCAGTTCGGGCCGCTCGTCATGGTAGGCTTCGGGGGCATCTACGTCGAGGTGCTGGACGACACCGCCGCCCGGCTGGCGCCGCTCGACCGCCGCGAGGCCCGGCGCATGCTCGACGAGCTCCGCATGGCGCCCGCGCTGCGCGGCGCGCGCGGCCGCCCCGCCGTCGACCTGGACGCGCTGGCCGAGACGGTGTGCCGGTTCGCGGCGCTCGCGGCGGCGGTGCCGGCCCTCGCCGAGCTCGAGATCAACCCGCTCGTCGCCGGCGCCGAAGGCGTGCAGGCGCTCGACGCGCGCGGGCGACTGACCGACGGGAGAACGAGATGACGCGATCGCTCACGCTGATGCTGCTCGCCCTCCTGGCGCTCGGGGCTCCCGCCTCGGCGCAGGACCTGGTCGAGGAAGGCCGCCGAGCGTTCATGCGCAACGGCTGCCACGGCTGTCACACCGTCGGCACGATGGGCACGCCGATGGCCACCGACCTCACCCGCGTCGGCGCGAAGTACCGTCCCGAGTACCTCCGGCGGTGGCTGCGCGATCCGAGCTATCTCCGCCCGAGCGCGCACATGCCGACGCTCGAGCTGACCGAGGCCGATATCCGCGCCCTCGCCGCGTTCCTGTCCGCGCAGCAGTGAGGGCGACCGCCGTCACTCCCAGGTCCAGTCGCGGATCTCGGGCATGTCGTCGCCGTACCGCGCGATGTACTGCTTGTGCTCCAGGAGCCGGTCCCGCAGCCACTGCTTGACGTAGGCCATGCGAGCTCCGAGGCCGGAGACGCGGTCGATGACGTCGCCGACCAGGTGAAAGCGATCGAGGTCGTTCAGCACCACCATGTCGAACGGCGTCGTGGTGGTGCCCTCCTCCTTGTAGCCGCGTACGTGGAGGTTGTCGTGGTTCGTCCGCCGGTAGGTGAGCCGGTGGATGAGCCACGGGTAGCCGTGGAACGCGAAAATCATGGGCTTGTTCCGCGTGAAGATGTCGTCGAAGTCGCGGTCGGGGAGGCCGTGCGGGTGCTCGCTCGGCGGCTGGAGGGTCATGAGGTTGACGACGTTCACGACGCGCACCTTCAGGTCGGGCAGGTGATCCCGCATGATCCGCACGGCGGCGAGCGTCTCCAGGGTCGGCACGTCGCCGGCGCACGCCAGCACCACGTCGGGCTCGCCGCCGCGGTCGTTGCTGGCCCAGTCGAAGATCCCGAGGCCCGCCGCGCAGTGCTTCGCCGCCTCGTCCATCGTGAGGTACTGCAGGGCCGGCTGCTTGCCGGCGACGATGACGTTGACGTAGTGGCGGCTGCGCAGGCAGTGGTCGGTGACGGACAGCAGCGTGTTGGCGTCGGGAGGCAGGTAGACCCGGATGACCGCGGCCTTCTTGTTCACGACGTGATCGATGAAGCCGGGATCCTGATGGCTGCAGCCGTTGTGGTCCTGCCGCCAGACGTGTGACGAGAGGAGGTAGTTCAGCGAGGGGAGCGGGCGGCGCCACGGAATCTCGCGCGTGCTCTTGAGCCACTTGGCGTGCTGGTTGAACATCGAGTCGATGATGTGGATGAACGCCTCGTAGCAGTTGAAGAAGCCGTGCCGGCCGGTGAGGACGTAGCCTTCCAGCCAGCCCTGCATCTGGTGCTCGCTGAGCATCTCCATGACGCGGCCGTCGACGGAGAGGCTCTCGTCGACCTTCGTGATCTCGGCGCTCGTCATGCGATCCGTCGCCTCGAACACCGCGCCCCAGCGGTTGGACGTGGTCTCGTCGGGCCCGAACACGCGGAAGTTGCGGTGCTCGGCGTTGAGCCGGAGGACGTCGCGGATGAACGTGCCCTGGACCTGTGTGGCCGACGCGCTGACGGCGCCGCGGCGCGAGACGTCGACCGCGTAGTCCCGGAAGTCCGGCAGGCGGAGGTCCCGCAGCAGCGCGCCGCCGTTCGTGTGCGGGTTGGCGCTCATCCGCCGCGTGCCCTGCGGCGCGAGCGCGGCGAGCTCCGCCCGCAGGCGGCCGTTCGCCTCGAACAGCTCCTCGGGCCGGTAGCTGCGCATCCAGCGCTCGAGGGCGGCCACGTGCTCCGGTTGCTCGAAGAGCGACGCCAGCGGGACCTGGTGCGAGCGCCACGTGCCCTCGACGAGCTTGCCGTCGACCTCCCGCGGCCCCGTCCACCCCTTCGGCGTGCGGAGCACGATCATCGGCCACCGCGGGCGGTCCTGCCAGGTGAAGCCGCGCGTGCGCGCCGACCGCTGGATGCGGGCGATGTCGTCGAGCGCCGTGTCCAGCGCGCCGGCCAGCGCCTGGTGCACGGCCTCCGGCTCGTCGCCGTCGACGAAGTACGGGGTGTGACCGTACCCGCGGAGCAGCGCGTCGAGCTCCTCGTGGGTGATCCGCGCGAGCACCGTGGGCCCCGCGATCTTGTAGCCGTTCAGATGGAGGATCGGCAGCACGGTGCCGTCGCGGGCGGGGTTGACGAACTTGTTGGAGTGCCACGACGTGGCGAGTGGGCCCGTCTCCGCCTCGCCGTCGCCGATGACGCACGCGACCACCAGGTCCGGGTTGTCGAAGACCGCGCCGTACGCGTGGGAGAGCGCGTATCCGAGCTCGCCGCCCTCGTGCATCGACCCGGGGATCTCGGGCGCGTGATGGCTCGGGATGCCGCCGGGGAACGAGAACTGCGTGAAGAGCCGCTTCAGGCCGGCCTCGTCCCGGGAGACCTCGGGGTAGACCTCGCTGTAGGTGCCTTCCAGGTAGGCGTTGGCGACCAGCCCGGGCCCGCCGTGGCCCGGTCCGGCGATGTAGACGACGCTCAGGTCGCGCGCCCTGATGACGCGATTGAGATGAGCGTAGACGAGGTTGAGCCCGGGCGTCGTCCCGAAGTGACCGAGGAGCCGCGGCTTGATGTGCCGCGTCGTGAGCGGCTCCTTCAGCAGGGGATTGTCGTAGAGGTAGATCTGGCCGACCGAGAGATAGTTCGCCGCGCGCCAGTATGCGTCGAGGCCC
>DASUPA010000204.1:0-6448 GCA_036276335.1 Candidatus Methylomirabilota bacterium
GCGGCGTGGTGATGGTGACGACGCCGCAGGACGTGGCGCTGCTCGACGTGCGCAAGGCGATCGGCATGTTCCAGCGCCTCAACGTCCCCGTGCTCGGCATCGTGGAGAACATGTCGTACTTCGTGGCGCCCGACACCGGGACGCGCTATCACATCTTCGGCGAGGGCGGGGGGCGGCGCGTCGCCGAGGAGTACGGCGTGCCGCTGCTGGCGCAGCTGCCCCTCGATCCCGAGACCCGCCGGGGCGGCGACGAGGGCGCGCCGATCACGGTCCGCCGGCCGGAGTCGCCGCAGTCGCAGACGTTCCGCGAGCTGGGCGCGCGCGTCATCGAGCGCCTCGAGGCCGTCGCCGCGCTCCGGCCGCTGCCGTCGATCTCCTGAGCGCGCGCCACGCGATGGCAGCCGGCACCACGGTCGTCGCGATCTTCCCGCTCCCCGAGGTGACGTTCTTCCCGCACACGCTGCTGCCGCTGCACGTCTTCGAGGCGCGCTACCGCGCCATGGTCATGGACGCACTGGCGCGCGACCGGCGGCTCTGCGTGGTGCAGCTGCGGCCGGGCTACGAGGCGCACTATGCCGGCAAGCCCGCCGTGCACCCGGTCGGCGGCGTCGGCGAGATCGTCTCCTGGGAGCGGCTGGCGAACGGACGCTACAACATCCTCGTGCGCGGCGACGCCCGCGTGCGGATCGACGCGGAGCTGCCGACCGACACGCTGTACCGCGTCGTGCGCGCGACGGTCCTGCCGGACGCCGCCCCGCGGGGAGACGTGAGCGCCCCGCTCGCCCGGATCCGCGCCGCGTGCGCGGCGCTGCTGGCCGCCCTGGAGCGGCCGGCCGATCTGCTCGACACCGCGCTCGCCGAGGGGCAGCCGACCGGCGCCGTCGCCGACCGGATCGCGGCGGCCGTGATTCCCGACGCGGCGCTCCGCCAGGAGCTGCTCGAGACGCTCGACGTCGACGCGCGGGTCGAGCGGGTCGCGGCCGCCGTGGAGGCCCTGGTGCGGGAGCTGAAGGGGGGACGGCCGTGAGGCGCTGGGCGGTGCTCGCCGTCCTGGCACTGCTGGTCGCGGCGCCCGTCGCGGAGGCGCGCGGCTGGTCGTGGCTCGGCGTCCGGATCCGCGATCTCGCCGAGCAGGAGATGGACGAGCTGTCCCGGAAGCACGGGATCCGGGAGGGCTACGGCGTGGTTATCGTGGAGGTGATGGAGGACACTCCCGCCCAGCGCGCCGGCCTCAGGAGCGGCGACGTCGTGGTCGCCGTCGACGGCCGGCCGGTGACCGAGACGCGCCTGCTCCAGCGCATGATCGCCTCCGGACCCGTGGAGCGCGACGCGCAGCTGACCGTCCTGCGGCCCGAGGGCCGGCGGACCTTGCCCGTGCGGCTCATCTCGATGCCGCGCACCATCGCGGGCGAGCGGGTGGCGGCCGAGTTCGGCTTCATCCTCCGCGAGCCGGATCCCCCCTCCAATATCTCCTCTCGCCGGCGATCCGGCGCGAGCCTGCCCACTGTGGCGCTGGTGGTTCGCGGCAGCGCCGCGGCGCGCGCCGGGCTCGAGGAGAACGACGTGATCCTCCAGATCAACGAGACGGCGGTGGTGAGCCGCGACGCCGCCCGTGACGCGCTCGCCGATCTGGCGCCCGAGCAGCCGTTCAAGCTCACCGTGCGGCGAGGTGACCAGCACCTGGCGATCGAGGTGCCGCCCGCCGTTCGCCGCTGAGCCGTGCGCCGTCGGCGGAGTTCCCATTGCCTTGACAAGCCGGATGTCGCTAGCTTAGGGTGCGATGGTCGGACCGGAGTCGTTTCGTCCGCTCGCTTCATGATCTTCATCACCCACCACCACGTAAAGGAGCGAGAACATGAGTGACACCATTAAGCAGGTGGACGACAGCACGACGCCGGCGGGATCGCGCCGCAGCTTCCTCAGGAAGGCCGCCATCGCGGCCGGGGCGGCGGGCGCCGCCACGGTCAGCTTCCCGATGGTGTCCCGGGCGCAGACGCAGGTTCTGAAGATGCAGGGCTCGTGGGGCGCCAAGGACGTGTTCAACGAGTTCGCCGAGGACTACGTCAAGCGCGTCAACGAGATGGCGGGCGGCCGCCTGCGGATCGACTACCTGGTCGGCGGCGCCGTCGTCCACCCGTTCCAGGTCTTCGACGGCGTGCACGGCGGCCAGATCGACGCGGCCCACACCGTGACGGTGTACTGGTACGGCAAGCACAAGGCCGCGTCCCTGTTCGGCACCGGCCCGGTGTTCGGCTTCAACGCCAACGAGGGGCTCGGCTGGATCCACAACGGGGGCGGCAAGGAGCTGTTCGAGGAGCTCCAGACGAAGATCATGAAGGTGAACATCATCAGCTTCTTCGCCATGCCGATGCCCACCCAGCCGCTGGGCTGGTTCAAGCGGCCGGTCAAGAGCGCGGCGGACATCAAGGGGCTCAAGTACCGGACCGTCGGCCTGGCCGCCGACCTGATGCAGGCCATGGGCGCGGCGGTGGCGCAGCTCCCGGGCGGCGAGATCGTGCCGGCCATGGAGCGCGGCGTCATCGACGCCTTCGAGTTCAACAACCCCACCTCCGACCGGCGGTTCGGCGCCCAGGACGTCGCCAAGAATTACATGCTGGGCAGCCATCACCAGGCGACGGAGTACTTCGAGATCATGGTCAACCGGCCGAAGTTCAACTCGCTCCCCAAGGAGCACCAGGCGATCCTTCGCTACGCCGCCGAATCGGTGTCCTCCGCCAACGAGTGGAAGGGCATGGACTACTACTCGAAGGACCTGCAGGAGCTCATCGGCAAGGACAAGGTCAACGTCCTCCGCACGCCCAAGAGCGTGTTCGACGCGCAGATCAAGGCCTGGGACGGCCTCATCGAGGTGCTCGGCAAGGATCCCTTCATGAAGAAGGTGATGGACTCCCAGAAGGAGTGGGTGAAGCGCGTGGTCTACTACAACATGATGAACTCGACGGACTACCGCGGCGCCTACGAGCATCACTTCAGCAAGCTGCCGCTGTAGCAATTCGGTCCGGCACCCGGTGCCGGAGCGTGCCGGGTCGGGCGGCGTGGTCCCACGCCGCCCGACCCGTGTTCAGAGGCTCACGATGACACAGCGGTGGCGGCAGGTGGGAGAGCCATGACCCGGTTCCTGTTCTTCATCGACTCGCTGAGCGCGTGGGTCGGCAAGGCGTTCGCCTGGCTGATCCTCGTCCTCACCTTCGGCGTGAGCTACGAGGTCTTCGTGCGCTACGTGCTCGGCCGGCCGACGACCTGGGCGTTCGACATGAGCTACATCAACTACGGCGCGCTCTTCCTGATGGCCGGCGCCTACACGCTGTCTCGCAACGGCCACGTCCGCGCCGACGTGGTGTACCGCTTCTGGCGGCCGCGGATGCAGGCGTCGATGGACCTGGCGCTCTACATCCTCTTCTTCCTGCCGGCGGTCGTCGCCTTCATGTATTCCGGCTGGCTCTACGCCGGGGCCTCCATCCAGTTCCGCGAGGTCAGCATCTTCAGCCCGGCCGGGGTGCCGGTCTTCCCGCTGAAGGCCCTCATCCCGGTCACCGGAGCGCTGCTGCTCTGCCAGGGCGTGGCCGAGGTCATCCGCTGCATCCTGTGCATCCGGTCGGGCCGGTGGCCACAGCGCCTGCACGACGTGGAAGAGATCGAGGCGCAGCTGCTCCGCGAGCGCGAGGCGGGGGCGGCCGAGCCCTCCGCCCACGAGGGAACGGGCGTATGACCGACCCGCAGGTCGGCATGTTCATGCTCGGCCTGTTCATCTTCATCATCATGCTCGGCTTCCCCATCGCCTTCACGCTCATCGCGATGGGTGTCGGCTTCGGGTTCTACGCGTACTACACGCCGGGCCAGCCCATCCTCGACAACCGCATCTTCAGTCTCCTCGTGCAGAAGACGTTCGAGGTGACGTCCAACGACGTGCTGACGGCGGTGCCGCTCTTCCTGTTCATGGGGTACGTCGTCGAGCGTGCGAACATCCTCGACCGTCTGTTTCGCTCGCTGCAGATCGCGGCCAAGAACGTCCCCGGCTCGCTGGCGGTCGCCACGCTGCTCACGTGCGCCATGTTCGCCACCGCCACCGGCATCGTGGGCGCGGTGGTGACGCTGATGGGGCTGCTCGCGTTCCCGGCCATGCTGCGGGCCGGCTACGACGTCAAGCTGTCGGCCGGGGTGGTGTGCGCGGGCGGCTGCCTCGGCATCCTGATCCCGCCGAGCATCCTGCTCATCGTCTACGCCGCCACCGCGGGCATCTCGGCCGTGAAGCTCTACGCGGCCGCGATGATTCCCGGCTTCCTGCTCGCCTCGCTCTACGTCGTCTACGTGATCGGGCGGGCGATCCTCAATCCCGCCCTGTGTCCGAAGCTCCCGGCGGAGGAGACGAACGTCCCCCTCGCGGAGGTGGTTCGCACGCTGCTGACCTCGTTCTTCCCGCTCGCGGCGCTGATCCTGTCGGTCCTCGGCGCGATCCTCCTCGGGCTCGCGACGCCGTCGGAGGCGGCCGGCGCCGGCGCGCTGGCGAGCCTCGTGCTGGCGGCGGCCTACGGGGCCTTGAACTTCACGATGCTGCGGGACTCGGTATTCCTGACCGCGCGCGCCACGGCGATGGTCTGCTACCTGTTCATCGGGTCGTGGACCTTTGCCTCGGTCTTCGCCCTGCTCGGCGGGCAAGGGGTCATCGAGCGCTTCTTCCTGGGGCTGAACCTCTCGCCGACCATGTTCCTGATCTTCACCCAGGCGATCATCTTCCTGCTGGGGTGGCCGCTCGAGTGGACCGAGATCATCATCATCTTCGTGCCGATCTTCCTGCCGCTCCTCGACAACTTCGGCATCGACCCGATCTTCTTCGGGATCCTAGTCGCGCTGAATACGCAGACGGCGTTCAACACCCCGCCGGTGGCGATGGCGGCGTTCTACCTGAAGGGCGTCGCGCCGCCGCACGTGACGCTGGCCGACATCTTCAAGGGCGCGCTGCCGTTCGTGTTCATGGTCTTCCTCTCCATGGCGCTCGTCTACATCTTCCCGGGGCTTGCGCTCTGGCTGCCCGACTACCTGTACACGCCGCGGTGACCGGATGAACCTCTGCGCGCTGTCGCTCACGGAGGCGGCGGCCGGCATCCGCGACGGCCGCTTCGGCGCGCTGGAGCTGGTGGAGAGCTGCCTCCAGCGCATCGAGGAGGTCGAGGGCAAGGTCCAGGCCTGGGCATTCCTCGATCCCGAGCACGCGCGCCAGCAGGCCCGGGACGCCGACCTGCATCGCAAGCAGGGACGGCCGATCGGCCTGCTGCACGGCGTGCCGATCGGCATCAAGGACATCTTCGACACGGCCGACATGCCGACCGAGCTGGGCTCGCCGCTGTGGAAGGGCCGCACGCCGCGGCAGGACGCGGCCGCGGTCGCTCGCCTCCGCGCCGCCGGCGCGGTCATCATGGGCAAGACCATGACGACGGAGTACGCCACCCGCCACCCGGGCAAGACGACCAACCCGCACGACGCGAGCCGGACGCCGGGCGGGTCGTCGAGCGGCTCGGCGGCGGCGGTGGCGGCGCACATGGTGCCAGGCGCCATCGGCTCGCAGACCAGCGGCTCCGTCATCCGGCCGGCCGCGTTCTGCGGCGTGGTGGGCTTCAAGCCGACGCACGGCCTCGTCCCGCGCACCGGGATGCTCCTGCTGTCGCGGACGCTCGACCACGCCGGCGTCTTCGCGCGCACCGTCGAGGACGCGGCGCTCCTCGCCGAGCAGCTCGTCGGCTTCGACGAGGAGGACGCCGACACGCGCGCGGTGGCCCGGCCGCCGCTGGCCGCCGTCGCCACCTCGGCGCCGCCGCTGCCGCCGCGCCTGGCGTTCGTGCGGTCGCCGGCCTGGGAGCACGCCGAGCCGGTGACGCGCGAGGCCTTCGCCGAGCTGGTGGAGACGCTCGGGGAGGCGGTGACGGAGGTGGAGATCGGCGCCGACTTCGGGCGCGGCCTGGACATGCACCGCGTCGTCAGCGAGGCCGAGATCGCGCACAACCTCCGGCGGGACTACGAGAAGGGCGGTTCCCAGCTCAGCGCCGGCCTGCGCGAGCGCATCGAGCGCGGCCGCCGGCACGTCGCTGTGGAGTACCTCGCCGCCCTCGCCGCCATCCCCGTGCTGACGGCGCGGCTGGAGCCGCTGTTCGACGAGTTCGACGCCATCCTGACCCCCGCGGCGCCGGGCGAGGCGCCGCGGGGTCTGCACAGCACCGGCGAGCCGATCTTCAACGCCCTCTGGACGTACCTCGGCACGCCCGCGGTGACGCTGCCGCTGCTCGTGTCCCCGGCCGGACTGCCGCTGGGGGTGCAGCTCGTCGGCAGCCGGGACAACGACGCCCGCCTCCTGCGCACCGCCCACTGGCTCGAGCGGACGCTGGCGGCCCCCGGGCGGCGCCGGCGTCCGGCCGCCGCCGCCTCCCGGCGCGCC
>DASUPA010000205.1:0-5837 GCA_036276335.1 Candidatus Methylomirabilota bacterium
GCCGCTCGACCAGGCGCTCTCGGTCGCCCAGACCTACTACAACAACCTCGAGAAGACGACCCTGCGCCACGGCCAGCACATCGCGCGCCTGGTCGACCGCGACGGCCTCCTGGCGGACGCGCGGCGCGACGCGCTCACCGCCTTCCTCGTGGAGCAGCAGGATCTGCTCTCCCTCAGCACGCTCACCGTGTTCGACGCGCGGGGCCGGGAGCTGGTCCACGTCAAGGACCCCATCCTCGGCGACCTCGCCATGCGGGACCTGAGCGACACGCAGGTCAAGCGGGGGCTCGGAGGACAGGAGGTCACGACCGTGCGCGAGCTGGCCACGGGCGACCTCATCGAGGGCGTCACACCGATCTGGGCCGGCCCGCAGGGCGCGCGCCGCATCGTCGGCGCGGTCGTGGTCGGCACCCACGTCTCCGAGCGGCTGGAGTCCAAGGTCCGGGGGATCTCGCAGGCGTTTCGCGAGTACAAGCAGCTCAAGCTGCTCAAGAACCCGATCAAGGGCATCTACATCCTGCTGTTCCTCCTGATGACGCTCATCGTCGTCTTCTCGTTCACGTGGTTCGGCCTGTATCTCGCGCGCGGCATCACCGGACCCATCGAGCAGCTGGCGGAGGCGACGCGCGAGGTGGCGGCCGGGAACCTCGGCTACAAGGTCCAGGCCCGCGCCGACGACGAGATCGGCGTCCTCGTGGACTCCTTCAACCACATGACGGACGACCTCTCGCGCTCCAAGCGGCAGCTGGAGGAGGCGTACCTCGACCTCCAGGACAAGCACACGGAGCTGGAGGACCGCCGGCGATACATCGAGACGGTGCTGGAGGCGATCACCACCGGCGTCGCCTCCTTCGACGCGCTCGGGCGGCTCACCACCATCAATCGCGCCGCCGCGCGCATGTTCGGGATCGGCGAGGCCGGCGCGGTGGGGCGCCTGCTGGAGGAGCTCTTCACGGGACCCGACGCCCGCGACGTGGTGGCGCTCGTGCATCGCACGCGCCGCCCCAAGACGGCCACCGCCGCCGTCGAGCTCCACCTGCGGCGCGGCGGGACGACCCTGTCGCTGGTCGCCTCGGCGACCGCGCTGCGGGGCGCCGACGGCGCCTACGAGGGCGCGGTGGTGGTCGTCGACGACCTCACCGAGCTGCTCAAGGCCCAGCGCCTGGCCGCCTGGCGCGAGGTCGCCCAGCGCATCGCCCACGAGATCAAGAACCCGCTCACGCCGATCCAGCTCTCGGCGCAGCGCCTGCGGCGCCGGCTCTCGCGCGTGGGAAACGACGACGCCCAGCTCGTGGCGGAGTGCACGGAGACCATCATCCAGGAGGTGGACGGCCTCAAGCGCCTGGTCGACGAGTTCTCCCGCTTCGCCCGGATGCCGGTCTTCGTGCCCAGGCCGACCGACGTCCGCCCGCTCGTCGACGCCGTGGCGGGACTCTACCGGGAGTCACACCCGGCGCTGACCATCGTCACCCAGCACGCCGAGGACCTGCCGCTGCTGGAGGTCGATCCCGACCACATCAAGCGGGCGATCCTCAACCTCGTCGACAACGCGGTGGAGGCGGTCGGCGGCGCCGGCACGGTGACGGTGGAGACGGAGTACGTGGCCGAGAGCGGGCGCGTGCGCCTGATCGTCGGCGACAACGGGCCCGGCATCCCGAGCGAGGATCGCGACCGGCTGTTCCTGCCGTACGTCTCCACGAAGGTGGCGGGCATGGGACTCGGGCTGCCGATCGTCAGCGAGATCGTCAACGAGCACGGTGGCGTGATCCGCGTGGAGGACAACCAGCCATCCGGGTGCCGCTTCATCGTCGAGATGCCGGTGTCGCGGACGCCCGCCGCCGTGGAGGCCTGAGGGTGGCCGGCGAGCACATCCTGGTCGTCGACGACGAGCCGGCCATCCAGTCGGCGCTGCGCGGCGTGCTCGAGGACGAGGGCTATCGCGTGACCACCGCGGGCAGCGGCGAGGCCGCCCTGCGCCTGGTCGTCGAGGACGCCCCGGACGTCGTCTTCCTCGACATCTGGATGCCGAAGAAGGACGGGCTCGACACCCTCGCCGACCTGAGGCGGGTGCGGCCCGAGGCTCCCGTCATCGTCATCTCGGGCCACGGCACCATCGAGACGGCCGTGAAGGCGACGCGGCTCGGCGCCTACGACTTCATCGAGAAGCCGCTGTCGCTCGAGAAGACGCTGGTCACGGTGACGCGCGCGCTGGAGCACACCCGCCTCGAGCGCGAGAACGTGGCTCTCAGGGCGCGCCTGGACCTGCGCTCCGAGATCATCGGGGAGAGCGACGTGGTCCGCGCGCTGCGCGAGCAGATCGCCACGGCGGCGCCGACGAGCGGCCGCGTGCTGATCCACGGCGAGAACGGCAGCGGCAAGGAGCTGGTCGCCCGCGCCATCCACGCCCTCTCCGCGCGCCGCGAGCAGCCGTTCGTCGAGGTCAACTGCGCGGCCATCCCCGAGGAGCTGATCGAATCCGAGCTGTTCGGGCACGAGCGGGGCGCGTTCACCGGCGCCGTCGCCCGCCGGCGCGGCAAGTTCGAGGCCGCCGACGGCGGCACGCTCTTCCTCGACGAGATCGGCGACATGAGTCTCAAGACCCAGGCCAAGGTGCTGCGGGCGCTGGAGGAGCAGGTGGTCGAGCGCGTGGGCGGCCGGGAGCCGCGCAAGGTCGACGTGCGCGTCATCGCGGCCTCGAACCGCAACCTCCAGACGCTGATCGGCCAGGGACAGTTCCGCGAGGACCTCTTCTACCGCCTCGCCGTCATCCCCGTCGAGGTGCCGCCGCTGCGGGCGCGCCGCGACGACATCCCGCTCCTCGTCGATCACTTCGTCGCCCTGTTCTGCGCCGAGAACGGCAAGCGCATCAAGACCGTGTCCGGCGAGGCCCTCGCCTACTTCCTCGCCTACGATTGGCCCGGCAACATCCGCGAGCTCCGCAACATGGTGGAGCGGCTCGTGATCATGACCGGCGGCGACGTCATCGGCCCGGACGACCTGCCGGCGCCGCTGCGGCCCAAGGACGCCGCCGGCGTCGGCAGCGACGGCCAGCGCTCGCTCAAGGAGGCGCGCGACGGCTTCGAGCGCGCCTACATCCTCGCCGAGCTGCGGGCGCACGACTGGAACATGACGCGCACCGCGGATCGGCTCGGCATCGAGCGCTCGCATCTCTACCGCAAGATCAAGACGTACGGGATCACGCCGCCCAAGTAGCCCGGCCCGCTTCGAGTGCCGGGCACGGCGCCGGGCGGGTCCTGTCCGGTTCGTGCACCGGGCTCCGTCCTCGCGGCCCGCCTCACGTTGCGCCCTGCGGCGTGCCGACGCCGTTCATTCCAGGCGAGCTAATCGAGTGCGCACGGCTGTCCGGTGCCACGGCTCGGACGGCCCCGATGCACTCACCGGCCACCCGCCCGCGCCGGCGCTTGCTCGGCGGTCATGCCCCAGTGTCACTGAGCCCGGGGCTGGACGACTCGATGCTTCAGAGAGCGGGTGCTACGATCGGCGCGGGGATGGGGGTGTTCAACTTCGTGCGGCGGTCGTTTTACAGGGACTCGGTCGCGCTCATGCGGCTGTCGCGGGACCTCGAGGCCGTTCCGGGGGTGGGGACGGCGGCGGCGATGATGGGGACGCCGGCGAACCGCGCGCTGCTGCGGGAGGCCGGACTGCTGGCGAGCGAGGGTGATGCGGCCGAGCCGATGGACCTGATCGTCGCCGTCGTCGCGGACTCGCCGGACGCGGCGAGCGTCGCGCGCGACACGGTCGAGCGCGCGCTGCTGGCCCCCTCGCCCAGCGCCGCCGGCGGCGACGGGGCCGCGCGGCCGCGCACGCTGGCGTCGGCCCTCCGGAGCCTGCCCGGCGCGAACCTCGCGCTGATCTCGGTGCCCGGCGCCTACGCCGCCGCGGAGGCGATGAAGGCGCTGCGGGCCGGGCTGCACGTGATGCTCTTCAGCGACAACGTCCCCCTCGCCGCCGAGGTCGAGCTGAAGCGGACGGCGCTGGCCCGCGGCCTGCTGCTGCTGGGACCCGACTGCGGGACCGCCATCGTGGACGGCGTGCCGCTCGGGTTCGCGAACGCGGTTCCGCGTGGCCGCATCGGCGTGGCGGCCGCCTCCGGCACGGGGCTGCAGGAAGTGACGTGCGTCATCGCGCGCGAGGGCGAGGGCGTGTCGCAGGCGATCGGCGTCGGCGGGCGCGACCTCTCCGACGAGGTGGGCGGGCTGATGATGCTCCACGCGCTCTCACTGCTGGCCGAGGATACCGGAACGGACGTCGTGTGCGTCGTGGGCAAGCGGCCGGGGCCGGCGGTCGCGGCGCGGCTGGCCGCGGCCATCGCCGGGCTCGGCAAGCCGTGCGTCGTGCAGCTCGCCGGCGCGCCGCCGGTCGCCGCCGGGGCGTGGCCCGCGGCGACGCTGGAGGACGCCGGCCGCGCCGCGGTGGCGCTGGCGCGAGGGGCCACGCCGGCGCCGGTCGAGTTCTCGCCGCCGCCGGACGAGGTCGAGCGTCTCGTGGCCGGGGCCGCGCGGCAGATCGACGCGGGCCGGCGCTACGTGCGCGGCGTCTACTCGGGCGGCACCCTCGCGCACGAGGCCATGACCCTGCTGGGCGAGCACCTCGCCGACGTCGCGACGTCGCTCACGACCGGCGGTCCCGCCCACCGCGTGATCGATCTCGGCGAGGACGTCTTCACCGTCGGGCGGCCGCACCCCATGATCGACGGTCGGGTCCGCCGGGAGTGGATCGGCAAGGAAGCGGGCGATGCGGCGACCGCCGTGCTGCTGCTGGATCTCGTGCTCGGCCGTGGCACGCCGCCCGACCCGGCCGGTGAGATCCTGCCCGCCATCCGCCGTGCGCGCGGCGTCGCGGTCGTCGCGAGCGTGTGCGGGACGGACGCCGACACGCCGTCGCACGCGGCGCAGGCGGCGGCGCTGCGGGCGGCCGGAGTCATCGTGATGGACACGAACGCCCAGGCCGCGCGCCTGGCCGCCGCGATCGCGCGGCGCGCCGGCGCCCCCGCTCGCTGAGCGCCCGTGCTGCTGCGGAGCGGCCCGCCGCGCGTCGTGAACCTCGGCCTCGACCTCTTCGCCGAGGAGCTGGCCCGCCTCGGCGTCGCGGTGGCGGCCGTCGATTGGCGCCCGCCCGGGGGCGGCGACGCCCGGCTGGCGGCCGCGCTCGCGCGGCTCGACGCGCGCGGCGAGGCCGTCGACCGCGCGAACGCCGAGGCGCTGGCGCGGCTCACCGACGGCACGCCCGTCCTGGCCGACTGCCGCCCCGCCCGCGAGGCGCTCGGGCTCGCGGACCGCACGGTGCTGCACGCGGGGCCGCCGATCGCCTGGGAGCGCATGTGCGAACCGATGCGCGCCGCGGTGCTGTGCGCCGTCCGCTACGAGGGCTGGGCGGCCAACGACGACGCGGCCGCCGCGCTCGTCGCCGGCAGCTCGGTGCGGCTCGAGCCCTGCCACCATCACGGCGCGGTGGGCCCGATGACCGGCATCATCACACCGTCGATGCCCGTCTTCGTCGTCGAGAACCGCGCCTTCGGCACGCGCGCGCACGCGACGGTCAACGAGGGTCTCGGCCGGGTGCTGCGGTTCGGCGCCAACGACGCGACCGTGACCGCGCGGCTCACCTGGCTGGCGACCGAGGCCGGCCCGCTGCTGGGCGCCGGGCTCCGCGCGGGCGGCGGCGTCGACCTGCGCGCGCTCATGGCGCAGGCGCTCCGCATGGGAGACGAGATGCACCAGCGCAACGTCGCCGCCTCCTCGCTGCTGGCGCGCGCGATCATGCCGGGAATCGCCCGCGTCGGCGGGCGGCACCACGCAGTGGCGCGCCTGGCCGAG
>DASUPA010000206.1:0-6333 GCA_036276335.1 Candidatus Methylomirabilota bacterium
GCCGTCGAGCGCGACGACGAGCCGCGCTGGGGCTGGGGCGATCCCTCCGCCTGGGGCGCGGAGCCGCGCTGGACCGCGGAGTCGCCGGGGTCGGGCGGCCCGCACGCCGGCCGGGGCCCGCGCAACTACCGGCGTCCCGACGAGCGCATCCGCGAGGACGTCTGCGACGTGCTGTGCGATCACGGCTGGGTGGACGCGTCCGAGATCGACGTCACCGTGCAGAACGGCGAGGTGACGCTCTCGGGCGTGGTGCGCGAGCGCCAGCAGAAGCGCATGGCCGAGGAGGCGGTGGAGCAGGTCGCCGGCGTGCAGGACGTCCACAATCAGCTCCGCGTGAGCCCGGGCGGCTCGGACCAGGAGCCGCGCGAGCGGCCGGGCGACCCGCACTTCCGCGCGGCGTGAGCGGTGGCATTCGGAGCGTGTGACAGCAGCCAGAGGGGCGGGAGGAGAAGAGCGATGACAAGGACAGTGAAGGTGGTGGCGGTCGTGGTGGCGCTGACGGCGGTGTTCGGAGGCTGCCGGACGATGACGGGCCGGTCGGCCGGCGAGCTGATGGACAACGCGGCGACGACGGCGTCGGTGAAAGCCAAGCTGACCGCCGATCGGCTGGCGAACCTGACCTGGGTGGACGTCGACGCCAACAACGGCGTCGTCTACCTCACAGGCAACGCGGCCACCGCCGCCCAGAAGCAGCGCGCGACCGAGCTCGCGATGCGGGCCAACGGCGTGAAGCAGGTGGTCAACAACATCGTGGTGAATCCCGCCAGCAAGTCGCGCACGGCGACGAGCGACCAGCCGTCGGCGAGCTCACCCGCGGCATCGCCGGCCAGTGCTCCGATGACCGCGGAGGTCGTCAGCGTCGACCACGCGAGCGGCAACGTGTCGCTCCGGATGACCGACGGCAGCGACCTGCAGCTCCGGCTGCCGCCGGAGTCGCTGGCGAACGTCAGGGCCGGTGATCGCGTCTCGGTGACCGTGAGCCCGGTCGCCCGGTAGGGTGAACCCGGCGGCGTCCGGGCCAGACGGGACGCCGCCGTCGTCGCCGCGCGCGCTACGGCTCGAAGGCGGGGGAGAGATCGGCTCCGGGCTTCAAGAGGTCGGGATCGAAGAGGGTGTAGGGGTTGACGTTGCCGAGGGCGGCGGTGATGGAGTCGGCCACCCCGGGGTGCCGCGCCGTGAACGCGGCCAGGAACGCGCGGAGCTCGCGCCGCACGCTGTCCTTCTCGCCGCAGACGCAGCCGACCGGGCTCAGCGCGCGGGCGCGGGCGTACGCCGCCGTGAGCGCCTCGCTCACGAGGGCGAGCGGACGGATCAGCCGCAGCGCCCCCTTGCGCGAGGTCGCCACCGGCGGCAGCGACGCGATGCGGCCGTTGAAGAGGACGTTGCGCAGCAGCGCCTCCGCGCAGTCGTCGGCGGTGTGGCCCAGGGCCAGCGTCTGGCAGCCGAGCTCGGCGGCCAGGTGGTAGAGCGCGCGCCGGCGATGGCGGCTGCACACGTCGCAGCCGTGCGCCACTCCCTCGCGCATCAGGGCCAGCGTGGCCGGCTCCTCCCGCACCACCCACGGGACGCCGAGCCGCCGGATCTGCGGCTCGAGCGCCGCGATCGCGCTCGTGAACTTGCCCTGCTCGACGGTCACCGCGATCAGCTCGTAGGAGAACGGCGCGCGCGCCCGGTAGGCCACGAGCGCCGCGAGCAGGCAGAGGCTGTCCTTGCCTCCCGACACGCCCACCGCCACCCGGTCGCCGGCGCGCAGCATCGAGAAGCGGCCCATGGCGCGCCCGACGAGATCGAGCACGCGCGCCTCGAGCGCCGCCTCCTCCATCCGGCTACCTCCGGTACTTGTCCAGCGTCTTCAGCGGCGCGAAGAAGGCCGGGCGGCCCATGCGGCCGACGCGGACCTCGACGAGCGCCGGGCGGTCGAGCGCCAGCGCCTTGCGCACGAGGTCGCCCACGTCCGTCGGGCGCTCGGCGCGCAGGCCCACGACGCCGTAGGCGTCCGCCAGCTTCATGAAGTCGGGATTCCTCAGCTCGGCGGCGAACGTGCCGCCCCACGCCTCGTCGAGGTCGCGCGAGACGTTGCCGAAGGCCTCGTCGTTGAAGACCACGGCCACGACGTTGATCCCGTACTTCACCGCCGTGGACATCTCCTGCGCGTTGTACATGAAGCCGCCGTCGCCGCAGATGGCGACCACCGCCCGGTCGGGGCAGGCGACCTTGGCGCCGAGCGCGGTCGGGTACTCGAAGCCGAGGTTCCCCGAGTACGACGAGGTGAGGTACGTGCGCGGCCGGTAGACGGGCCAGAACGGGCGCGAGTAGTAGCCGATCTGCGTCATCCCGGCGATGACGATGCCGTCCTCCGGCACCGCCGCGCGCAGGCTGCGGACGATCGACGCGTTGGGCTCCTGCGTGTCGAGGGCGGCGATCTCGGCGCGCAGCGCCTCGCGCTCGGCCTTGCGCGACGGGCGCGGGGCGGCCGCGCGCAGGCGCTCCAGCAAGCGCTCGCACGTGAGCCGGGCGTCGCCGACGACGCCGAACGTCAGCCCGTGGTTGCGGCCGATCTCGTCGGGGTCGACGTCGACCTGGATGATCTGCTGGCCGGGCTGGAACCCGGCAACGGCCACCCGCGAGCCGACGACGAGGATCACGTCGGCCGCGTCGAGGTGCCGCCGCAGCGGGTT
The DNA here is from genome assembly GCA_036276335.1 of Candidatus Methylomirabilota bacterium. GTDB lineage: Bacteria > Methylomirabilota > Methylomirabilia > Rokubacteriales > CSP1-6 > AR12. Next base: position 2,679 of record DASUPA010000206.1, read on the forward strand.
CTTCGGCCAGAGCGCGGCCCCGAGCGAGAGGTCGCTGCCGTCGCTCACCACGCCCTTGCCCTCGGCCGTGGTCGCGATGCCGGCCTGCAGGTGCTCGGCGATCGCCACGAGCGCCTCGTGGGCGCCCGACAGCACGGCGCCGCCGCCCGCGTAGATCACGGGGCGCTGGGCCGCGAGCAGCATCTCGACCGCGCGGGCGATGGCCGGCTCCGGGGCGGCCGCGCGGTCGCCCTCCGCGGGCGGCAGCAGCGCGACGTCGGCCTCCTCCTCCAGCACGTCGGGCGGGATCTCGATGTGGACGGGCCGCGGGCGCCCGGTCTTGAGCTGGCGCACGGCCGCGCGCACCGCGCCCGCCACCTCGCCGACCTCCAGCACGCGGCGGCGCCACTTCGTGACGCCCGCGATGGCGTCCATCTGGTCGTTGACCTCGTGGAGCACGCCGACGTCGCGGCCGATGCTGCGGCGCGGGACCTGGCCGGCGATCATGAGCACGGGCGACGAGGCGGAGTACGCGGTGCTGAGCCCGGCCGCCGCGTTCAGCAGGCCCGGTCCCGGCACGACGAGCGCGGCGCCGATGCCGCCGCCGGCCCGCGCGTAGCCGTCGGCCATGTACGTCGTCGCCTGCTCGTGGCGCGCCGTGATGAACCGGATCGACGGCTCGTCCCGGAGGCCGGCGATGGCGCCGTAGAGCTGCACGCCCGGGAGACCGAACACCACGCGGATGCCTTCGCGCGCCAGCTGCTTGGCCAGGGCTTCGCCGCCGCTCAGTCGTGCCATGTCTAACGCTCCTTCGGCTCGCGCGCGAGCCGGTCGAGGTACTGGCGCGCGTAGGTGTTCCGGGGATTGCGCCCGAGCGCGCGCTCCGCGTAGTAGCGCGCCTCCTCGTGACGGCCGAGCTCGTAGTACGCCCGCGTGAGGTAGGACAGCGCCTGGTCCTCCGCCAGCGGCGCCCACGCGACGCCGCCCACGAGCGCCCGGGAGATCTCGAAGGCGGCGCGGTCCCACTCGCGGCGGTCGATGTGCAGCGTGCCCGCCTTCCAGTACGCGTCCACGAACCACAGATCGACGGTGACCGCCGGCCCGGACGTGGAGGCCCAGCGCGCGTCGAGCAGGTCGACCAGCTCGCGATAGATGACGAACGCCTGCGCGCGCTCCCCCATGCGGTAGAGGACCCGCGCGTACGCCTCGAGGATGAACGCGTTGTCGCGCTCGTCGAGGTACGCGGGCTCGATGGCGGCCAGCGCGCGCGGGTAGTCCTGCTTCTCGTAGAGCTCGTTCGCCTGGGCCAGCCGCGCCTGGTGCCGTTCCGAGAGCACCGCGGGCGGCGCCTCCACGGCCAGCGGCTGGCCGGCGCTGACGAGTGCCGCCGGCGCGCCGTCCGCCGCGGCGGCGGCGTGGCCGAGGGCGACCGCGCGGTCCTGCAGGGCGTAGAGGTGGACCGGCGTGGCGGCGGCCGCGCGCGAGGGCGGCGTCGCCGGGTTGATCACGGCGCACCCGGCCGTCGCCACCGCCAGCGAGAGCGCCACCGCGCGCGCGGACCTCCTCACCGGGCTCAGCTGTGCTTGCGCAGCTCGAGGCGCCCGATCTGGCGGCGATGCACCTCGTCCGGGCCGTCGGCGAAGCGCAGCGTGCGCGAGTGCGCCCACATGAACGCCAGCGGAAACTCCTGGCTCACGCCGCCGCCGCCGTGCACCTGCATCGCCCAGTCCACGACCTGGCCCGTCATGTTCGGCACCGCCACCTTGATCTCGGCGATGGCCTGCTTGGCCGCCTTGTTGCCGACGGTGTCCATCATGTAGGCCGCGTGCAGCACGAGCAGCCGGGCCTGGTCGATCCGGATGCGGGCCTCGGCGATGCGCTCCAGCGTGACGTCGTGCTCGGCGATGCGCTTGCCGAAGGCGACGCGGCTCATCGACCGCTTGCACATCAGCTCGAGCGCGCGCTCGGCCACCCCGATCTGGCGCATGCAGTGGTGGATGCGGCCGGGCCCGAGCCGGCCCTGCGCGATCTCGAAGCCGCGGCCCTCGCCCAGCAGGAGATTCGAGGCCGGCACGCGCGCGTTCTCGAAGAGGACCTCGCCGTGCCCGTGCGGCGCGTCGTCGTAGCCGAAGACGGTGAGCATGCGCTTGATGGTGATGCCGGGCGTGTCGCGCGGCACCACGATCATCGACTGCTGCTTGTACTTGTCCGGGTTCTTCGCGTCCGTCTTGCCCATGAAGATCAGCACCTTGCAGCGCGGATCGCCGATCCCGGACGTCCACCACTTGTGGCCGTTGATCACGTAGTGGTCGCCGTCGCGGACGATGGACGACTCGATATTGGTGGCGTCGGACGAGGCGACCTTCGGCTCCGTCATGGCGAAGGCCGAGCGGATCTTGCCCTCGAGGAGCGGCTGCAGCCACTGCTTCTTGTGCTCCTCCGTCCCGTAGCGCTCGAGGACCTCCATGTTGCCGGTGTCGGGCGCCGAGCAGTTGAAGACCTCCGGCGCGATGTGCGAGCGGCCCATGATCTCGCAGAGCGGCGCGTACTCGAGGTTGGTGAGGCCGGCGCCGCGCTCGCTCTCGGGCAGGAAGAGGTTCCAGAGCCCGCGCTCCCGGGCCTTGGCCTTGAGCTCCTCCATGATCGGCGGGATCTGCCAGCGGGTGGGGCCGGCGTCGAGCTGCTCGTGGAAGACGTGCTCGTTGGGATAGATGTGCTTGTTCATGAAGTCGGTGAGCTGCTCCATGTACATCTTCGTCTTCTTCGAGTACTCGAAGTCCATGACGGCCCCCTCTGGCGTTGTGGAGGACCCGATTGTATCCTCCGCCGCAGTCAAAGTCATGGCGGGCAGGATGCAGGGCAAAGTCGCGCTCGTCACCGGCGCCGGCTCCGGCATCGGCTGGGCGACGGCGCGGCGCCTGGCCGCGGAGGGCGCCCGCGTGGCCTGCGTCGACCGGGCCGCCGACCGCGCGCGGGAGACGGTGCGGGCCATCACGGCCGCCGGCGGCGAGGCCCTCGCCATCCACGCCGACGTGACCGAGCCCGCCGACTGCGAGCGCATCGTCCACGAGACGGTGGCGCGGTTCTCGCTGCTGACGACGCTCGTGAACTCCGCGGGCGTGCGGCCGGAGCGGATGGACCGGATGCCGCCGCCGGGAGAGTGGGAGCGCGTCGTCGACACGAACCTGACCGGGACCTACCTCGCCTCCCGCGCCGCGCTGCCCGCGCTGTCGGCGAGCGGCCACGGGTCCGTCACCAACCTCGCGTCGATCTACGGCCTCGTCGGCGGCTCGCTGTCGCCGGCGTACGCCGCGTCGAAGGGCGCGGTGGTGAACCTGTCGCGGCAGATGGCCATCCAGTGGGCGCCGAAGGTGCGGGTGAACTGCGTCTGCCCCGGCGTCATCGAGACGCCGATGACGCGGGCGCTGCTCGACGATCCCGCCTGGCGGGAGGCCATCTTGTTGAAGTACCCGCTCCAGCGCTTCGGCCAGCCGGACGAGGTGGCCGCGGCCATCCTCTACCTGGCGAGCGACGAGGCCGCGTTCGTGACCGGCGTCGCGCTGCCGATCGACGGCGGCTACACGGCCGGCTGATTCCGGCTCGAATTCGGTCACGCGAGCCGGGCGGGTCCTGTCGCCGGGTGCGGTGCTGCCTGCGCGGCTTCGTCACCCACGCC
>DASUPA010000207.1:0-14304 GCA_036276335.1 Candidatus Methylomirabilota bacterium
GTGGCCGGCCGCGTCACCGGTACACCCGTTGGTGGCCTGACCGAGGCAGTGGCCGGCCGCGTCACCGGTACACCCGTTGGTGGCCTGACCGAGGCAGTGGCCGGCCGCGTCACCGGTAGACCAGTGCGTGGCCCGACCGAAGCGGTGGCCGGCCGCGTCACCGGGACCCCAGGTGTGCCCACACGAGGAGGAGGAGCACGCCGAACGCGACCCCGTAGACGTAGTCCTGGGGCTGGCCGGTCTGCAGGCGACGCAGGGTGTCGCCGGCGCGCAGCGAGCCGGCGCTGAGCACGTTCAGCACGCCGTCGACCAGGTAGCGATCGACCCAGCCGACCAGCGCGGAGAGGGCGAGCAGGACCCCGCGGTAGAGGCCGGCGTAGAGCGCGTCGATCCCGTACCGGCGGCGCGCCAGGAAGTCGATCGGCGCCAGCGCCGACGCCAGGCGCGCGGGCTCGATGGCCCCCCGCTGATACATCGCCCAGGCGAGCGCGATGCCGGCCACCGCGACCAGCATCGAGGCCCAGGGCAGCCACGCGGGCGCCTCGCCGTGGTGCGCGCGGAAGGCGAGGACGAGGCCGTAGACCACGGTCACGGCGGCGAGGAGCCGGCACACTCCGTCCATCGCGAAGGGCACGTGGGCGTCCGCGTGCGCGTGCGCGGGCGGGCGGCCGAAGAACACGAGGAAGACGGCGCGGAACATGTAGAAGGCCGTGAGGAACGACGTCACCGCCAGCAGCACGAACGGCCCGGTGAACCCCCCGTCGAGCACTGCGCCCAGGATCGCCTCCTTCGAGAAGAACCCGGGGAACGGCGGGATCCCGGCCAGGGCCAGCGTGGCGACGAGGAACGCCACCCCCGTCCACGGGAGCCGCCCGAAGAGGCCGCCCATGCGGAACATGTCGTTGGTGTGGAACACGTGGATCACCACCCCGGCGCCGAGGAAGAGCAGCGCCTTGAACACGCCGTGCGTCAGGAGGTGGGAGACGCTCGCCTGCGGGTCGCCGGCGCCGGCAGCCGCCATCATGTAGCCGAGCTGCGAGACGGTGGAGTACGCGAGCACGCGCTTGATGTCCGCCTCGACGCACGCCATGGTCGCCGCCAGCAGCGCCGTGCCGGCGCCGACCCACGCGATGAGGGTCAGCACGTCCGGAGCGAGCGCGAACAGCGGGAAGGCGCGGGCCACCATGTAGACGCCCGCAGTCACCATCGTGGCCGCGTGGATCAGCGCCGACACCGGGGTCGGGCCCTCCATCGCGTCGGGCAGCCAGACGTGCAGCGGGAACTGCGCCGACTTGCCGACCGCGCCGAGATAGATGAGGAACATGATCGTCGGCAGTCCGGCGACGGCGGCCAGCGTCCCCGCGTCGACCATCCCGAAGAGGGTCCAGAAGTCGAACGTCCCCGTCGCCGCCCAGAGCATCGCGATGCCGGCCACGAACCCCAGGTCGCCGAGCTTCGTGATCCAGAACGCCTTGACGGCGGCGCGGGCGGCGGACGGCCGGTCGTACCAGAATCCGATCAGCAGGTACGAGCAGAGGCCCACCAGCTCCCAGAAGATGAACATCTGCAGGAATCCGGGGGCCAGCACGAGGCCGAGCATCGAGAACGCGAACAGCGACTGGTAGGCGTAGTAGCGCCCGAGCGACGGCGCCGGCTCGTCGTGGAGGTAGGCGTACGAGTAGACCTGCACGAGGAACGAGATGAAGGTGACCAGCACGCACATGGCGAGCGGCAGGCCGTCCACCATCACGCCGACCGTCGCCATGGGACCGCCGTCGGCGGGAAGCCAGGACCACGTCACCGACGGGTTCGGCGGCGGCCCGTCGAGGACGGGCCGCGCGCGCTGCCACATCGCCACGGCGACGGCCAGCGCGGCCCCCATGGCGGCGATCGACACCGCCGCCGCGCCGCGGCCGCGGCGCCGCAGCGGCCGGATGAGCCCGATCAGCAGGAAGCTCGCCGCCGGCAGGGCGAGGACGACGAGCGCGAGCGTCGGCGAGCCGAGGAGCATCCGCTACCCTCGCAGCAGATCGAGGTGGTCGGCCTCGATCGTCCGCCGGGCGCGGAAGATGGCGATGATGATGGCGAGACCGACGGCGACCTCCGCCACCGTGATGGCGATCGTGAACATGGTGAAGACGAGGCCCCCGACGTCGGCGCGGAAGCGCGCGAACGATACCAAGTTGATGTTCACGGCGTTCAGCATCAGCTCGATGCCGAGCAGGATGCCGACCGCGTTGCGCCGGGTCAGGACGCCGAACAGGCCGATGGCGAACACCAGCGCCGCCAGCACGAGGTAGGCCTGGAGCGGCACGCTAGTCCTCCGTCCGCGCGAAGTACAGCGCGCCCAGGAGGGCGACGACCAGCAGCACGGCCAGGAGCTGGAGGGCGACGCCGAACGGTCCGACGAGGGCGCGGCCCAGCAGGACCATCTGCTCGCCCGCGGGCGGCGGCGGGGCGGTCGGCGCCGCGCGCTGGACGACGAACCCCGTCACCCCCACGAAGACGGCGGCGGCGAGCACGGCCCCGTTGAAGACGAAGCGGCTGGACTGGCGAATCGAGGCCCCCACCAGGCGCTCGGTCAGCATGATGGCGAAGACGACGATCGTCACCACGCCCCCCGCGTACAGGAGCAGCTGGACGCCGAACAGGAAGGGGGACTCGAGCAGCCAGAAGATCGCGCCGGTGGCCACCAGCGCGATCGGAAGATAGAAGACGGCGGCGTGGAAGAGGTTGCGGCTGAGGACGACGCCGAGGCTGCCGACGACGAGGACGGCGCCGACCAGCCAGAATCCCACGACCTCCGCGGTCATTCCGGGGTCGCCGCCGCGCCGTCGGCGGGCTCCGGCGCCCGGCGCTCGGGCGTCGGGGGGGCCGGCGCCTTGGCCGGCTTGGGCGGCGCCTGCATGTCACGCAGGCGATTGCCCGTCGCCCACGAGGGCTCGAACTGGAGCCCGAGCGCGTGGAGACGGTCCTTGTCGAGCAGCAGCTCGCGGCGGTCGGCGGTGGCGAGGTCGAACGAGCGCATCATCACGATGGCGTCGGTCGGACAGACCTGCACGCAGAGCTCGCAGAACTCGCACGAGTAGAGCTCCAGCGTGAACGTCCTGGCCCAGTTCCGCTTCTCCGCCTTGAGCATCTCGACCTTGATCACCTGCGGCGGGCAGATGTACTCGCACAGCCGGCAACCGATGCAGTTCTCCTCGCCCGTCTCGCGGTCGTAGGTCAGCGCCAGGATCCCGCGGAAGCGCTCGGGATAGACACGCTTGACGGTGGGGTAGCGCACCGTGATGGGCCGCCGCAGCAGGTTCCGGAACGTCACGCCCATGGCGCGGCCCACCGCACGCACGAGCTGGCCTGTCTCCGTCCAGAAGCCCGGCTGGGCGTCAACCGCCATGGACGCCCCGGACGGCCACCCAGAAGGCGGTCGCGAAGAGCAGGAGGAGCGTGGCGGGCAGCAGCAGCTTCCACGAGATGGCGAGGATCTGGTCCACGCGGATCCGCACGAAGCTCCAGCGCACCCAGGTCACCAGCAGGAAGATCAGCATCGCCTTCAGCAGGAACCAGAGGGCGCCCACGAGCGGCGTGTCCGAGCCGGGGCCGAGCCAGCCGCCGAGGAACAGCAGCGCGCCCAGGAAGGACGTCCCGATCATGTGCGCGTACTCGCCGAGCTGGATCAGCGCGAACTTCATCCCGCTGTACTCGACGCGGAAGCCGGCGACCAGCTCGGACTCCGCCTCGAGGATGTCGAAGGGCACCCGGTTCTCGGCCGCGAGCGTGGCGACGATGAACATCAGGAAGGCGAGCTGGCCGACGACGGGATAGGCGACGAACCACCACCCGCGCTGCGCCTCCACGATGACCGACATCTGCAGCGAGCCGGCCAGCAGCACCGGCACGAACGCCGCGAACACGAACGGCAGGTCGTAGGAGATGATCTGGTTCACCGCGCGCATGGCGGACAGCAGCGCGTACTTGTTGTTGCTCCCCCACCCGCCCATGAACAGCCCGACGATCTCCAGCGACGAGACGGCCAGGAAGAACAGCACGCCGATGTTGAGGTCGGCGACGCCGAGGCCGGGCGCGAAGGGCAGGCTGGCGAAGATCAGGACGCACGGGAGCAGGAAGACGATCGGGGCCAGGTTGTAGGTGAAGCGGTCGGCCGCCGCCGGCACGACGTCCTCCTTCAGCATCAGCTTCAGCGCGTCGGCGATCGGCTGCAGGAGCCCGCGCGGCCCCACGTAGTACGGTCCGATCCGCGACTGCATGCGGGCCGCGAACTTGCGCTCCAGCAGGGTGACGTAGGTCACCATCCCGATGACGACGTTCAGGACGATGAAGCCGACGAGCGCGTGGTAGGCGAGCGGCGGGAGGGTCACCGGTCCACTTCCCCGAAGACCGGGTCCACCGAGCCCATGATCGCGACGACGTCGGCCACCTTGTGGCCCGGGATGATGTGCGGCAGCACGGCCAAGTTCGAGAACGAGGCGCCGCGCCACTTGAGTCGGTACGGTTTCGGACCGCCGTCGGCGACCAGGTAGCAGCCGACCTCGCCGCGGGCGCCCTCGATGCGGGAATAGCCCTCGCCCTTCGGGATGCGGACCTGGCCGACGGACTTGACGCCCGGACGCGAGGAGATGGGGCCCTCCGGCAGGCCGTCGAGCGCCTGGCGCACGATGCGAATCGACTCCCGGAACTCGGCCATCCGGACGCGATAGCGCGCGTAGCAGTCGCCGGTCGTCTCCACCGGCACCCGGACGTCGAACTCCTCGTACGAGGAGTACGGCGCCGCCCGGCGCAGGTCGTACGCCACGCCGGAGCCGCGGAGCAGCGGCCCCGCCACGCCGAGGTCCTCGGCGAGCGCGCGCGAGATCACGCCGACGCCCTGCGTCCGCACGAGGAAGAACGCGTTGTCCTCGAGCATCGCCTCGTACTCGTCCAGCCGCTGCTCGACGACGGCCAGCGTCTCCCGGCACTTCTGCGTCCACCCGGCGGGCAGGTCGTACCGCGTGCCGCCCACCTGGTGGAAGCCGTAGAGGAGCCGGGCGCCCGTCAGCGTCTCGAAGAGGTCCAGGATCAGCTCGCGCTCCCGGATCGTGTAGAGGAAGATCGTGGCGCCGCCGCCGAGCGCGCCGCCCATGTCCATGCACCAGGTCCCGAGCCAGAGGCAGTGGGACGCGACGCGCTGGAGCTCGGCGGCGATGACGCGCAGGTACTGCGCGCGCCGGGGGACGTCGATCTTGCCGACCAGCTCCACGGCCGCGACGTAGGCGAGCTCCGCCGTCATCGCCGAGACGTAGTCGGTCTTCGACGCGATGGTGGGGTACTGCACGTAGGTCAGCGTCTCGCCGAGCTTCTCGTGGCACCGGTGCAGGTAGCCGATCACCGCGTCCACGCCGACCACCGTCTCGCCCTCGAGGGTCAGGATCGCGCGGAAGACGCCGTGGGCGGACGGGTGCTGCGGCCCCATGTTCATCGTGAGGCGCTCGCTGCCCCCGTAGCCGATCTCGACCGTGGTCCGCGGGAGGGTGTCCGGCATCCTATTTCATCGGCGAGTGGGCGACCGGGACGAGCACGATCGACTGCATGTGCTGGAGCAGGGCCGGCGACTTCGCGATGAACGCCTGCCACTGGGGATCCTGCGCCATCCGCGCCCGCGCCGCGGCGCGGTCGTTGAGGTCCTTGTAGACCCACATGTGGACGACCTCGTTGAGCTGGCCCGTCTCCGTCTGCCAGAGCCCCACGCGGCGCGTGTACTTGTCGCGCGTCGGCAGCACCGCCTTGAACATCTCGAGCCACTCCGCGGCGCGGCCGACGTGCGCGCGGTACCAGCGCAGCTCGTAGACGTTGCCGGTGTCCGGCGGCGGCGTCGTGGGCACCACCGGCTTGAGGATCTTGTTCTCCTGCGCCAGCATCAGCGGGCGGGACAGCGGCAGGTACTCCCTGTTCCACGCCTCGTTCTTCGCCAGCTCGCCGCGGAGCCGCTCGCGCTCGTTGAGGTCCGCGAAGCCCCAGAGGTGCACGTACTGGTTCAGCGTCCCGAACTCGGTCGTCCAGCCGCCCTCGAACGTGCCGTAGCGATCGCCGCGGATCCGGCGTCCCACCTCGCCGGACTGCTTGACGTACTGCGCCTGGGTCCCGGGTTGCAGCGTGTAGGTCCGCAGCTCGTAGATCATGGCTCCGCTCCTATCGGTAGGGCGTGTGCGGGGTGTCGACGGCGTAGTCCTTGCGCAGGGGATGGCCCTCCCAGTCGTCGGCCAGCAGGATGCGCCGGTGATCGGGATGCCCCTCGAACGTGATGCCGAACATGTCGTAGCACTCGCGCTCCATCCAGTCGGCCCCCCGCCACACGCCGGTGAGCGTCGGACACCGGTCGCCCGCTGGGCGCGTGCGCATGACGAGCGCGAGACGCGCATCCAGGTTGTCGACGCGGCAGACCACCTCGCGGCCCTGTTCCTTCCAGTCGATCGCGGTCAGGAAGTTGAAGAACCGGCAGCCGAGGGTCTCGCGCGCGAAGCGGCCGAGGGCCTGCCACTGCTCCGGCGGCGCCGACACGCTGAGGCCCTGCCCGTCCACGGCGGCCTCGAGGCCGAACTGCTGGCGCACCCGGTCGGCGGCGTCGGCGACGGAGAGCGCGGTCACTTCGTGTTTGTCTTCTGGAATTCGGCGACCTGCTCCTGGAGCTTCAGCAGCCCGTACATCAGCGAGTCCGGCGTGGGAGGGCAGCCGGGCACGTAGACGTCGACCGGGACCACGCGATCGACGCCCTTGACCACGTGATAGCCATGGCGGAAGGGTCCGCCGGAGTTGGCGCACGAGCCCATCGAGACCACCCACTTCGGATCGGGCATCTGGTCGTAGATGCGCTTGAGCATCGGCGCCATCTTGATGGTCACCGTCCCGGACACGATCATGAGGTCCGAGTGGCGTGGCGAGGCCCACGGCACCATGCCGAAGCGCTCGACGTCGAAGCGCGAGGCGAAGGTGGCCATCATCTCGATCGCGCAGCAGGCGAGGCCGAACGTCACCGGCCAGATCGACGACTTCCGCGCCCAGTTGAAGACCTTCTCCGTGGAGGTCGTCACGATCCAGCCGCCCGGCAGATGGTGGATGGTGTCGGCGATCGAGGCCAGCGTCTCGGACGTCTTGTCGTCGTCCGCCCGGTGCTGCCGGTGCTTCTCGAACTCCTGAAGGTCCTTGAACTCCGTCCACACCGGCGGCGGCACCTGGGGCACCGGCGGCTTCACTTCCACTCCAGCACTCCTTCGCGGTAGGCGTAGAGCCACCCCAGCCCGATGATCGCGACGAACGCCGCCATCGTCCAGAACGCGGGCAGGCCCAGCGGCCTCAGCACGAGCAGCCACGGCACCAGGAACACCGCGAGCGCGTCGAAGACGACGAAGATCAGGGCCACGAGGTAGAAGCCGACGGGGAACTGGATCCACGCCGACCCGATCGGCTCGGCGCCGCACTCGTAGTTCATCAGCTTCACGATGTCGGGCCGGCTGGGGCGCAAAAGTTGCGCGGCCGCAAGAGACACCACGCCAAAACCGACGATGAGCACCGCGAAGATGGCCACCGGGACGTACCCGGACACCATGGAACCTCCTTCGAGAAATCGACCCAAGACGCGAGTATAGCACGCGCTTTTGGGGAGAAATCGCCGCCTCACTCGTGGAACTCGCGTGCTCATCCGGCCACGAAAACCGGCGCCTGGCCGCCCGCCCGGGCCGGGCATGTCCCTTGCCTTGACAGAGGGCATGAGCCCCGGTGGACACCTTGTCACGACGGCCGCCGCGTGCGCGACCGCGGCCGCCGTCACCGGCGACGTCGCGCTGACCGCGGGGGTCGCCGTCGGCGGCTTTCTCATCGACGTCGACCACGCCGTCGACTACGTCGTCTTCGAGCGCCAGCGCGATCTCCGGCCCGACGCCTTCCTGCGCTACTACCTGGAAGGCCGCACGCAGCGCCTCGTCCTCGCGCTGCACTCCTACGAGCTGTTCGCGATCCTGGCGGTGGTCGCCTGGTGGAGCAGCGCCGCGTGGCTGTGGGGCTACCTGGCGGGCGCCGTCCTGCACCTGGCCCTCGACCTCGCCTTCAACGGCGAGATGACGCCGCGCTCCATCGTGCCCTTCTACAGCTTCGGCTACCGCCTCGCCCACCGCTTCGAGGCCGGGGCCTTGCTGGGACACCTAACGACGGCGCCCGCGCCCGCGGGATTCTGGGCGGCCTTCTTCCAGGGCGCGCGGGCGGAGGCCGAGGACGTCGGCGCGCCGCCGGCCATGGTCCGACCGTGGCCGCCCTCGGAGCCGTCGTGCTAGACTCCCCGGCGATGCGGGTCCTGGTCGTCGAGGACGAGGAAGTCCTCAGCGAAGTCTTCCGGGACTTCCTGACCGAGCTCGGCCACCAGCCGGTCGTCGTGCGGAGCGCCGAGGCCGCGCTCGGCACCCTCGAGACCGAGCGCCCGGACGCGATCATCCTCGACATCCACCTGCCCGGCATGAGCGGCCTCGACTTCCTGCAGCTGCGCCCCGTGCGCGAGTCGGGCCTGCCGATCGTCGCCGTCTCCGGCATCGTCACGGAGAGTCAGGCGCGGGAGTGCCTGCGCCTCGGCGCCCTCGACTTCGTGGGCAAGCCGGTGCCGCTGCAGCGCCTGCAGGACGTCCTGACCTACCTGGAGCCGCACGCGCTCCACCGCGCGCGCGCCCTGGCGCCGCGGCGCGCCGACCGGCGCCGGTCGCCCCGCGCGGCCGCCGAGTTTCCCGTGTCGCTGCGCGAGTACCGCGGCGCCGCCTGGGACGGCACGTGCCTGGACCTGTCGGCGACCGGGATGAAGGTCCGCACGGACGCGGCGCTGGCGGTCGGCACCGCCGTGAAGTGCGGCTTCGCGCCGCCCGACGGCGGCGACGTCGTGGACGTGATCGCGCTGGTCGTTCGTCGTGACGCCGACGTGACGGCGTTCTCGTTCGCCAATCTGCGCGCTCACGAGCAGCGTCGCCTCGACGCGCTCGTGCGGCGTCTGGGTCGCTGAGTCGCGATGGAAATCGCTTGGCCATTGTCGCGACGGTTTTCCCCTCCTTACCGTGGTGCCACGCGGTCCGCGCGCCCGGTGACCACGATCGGCGCAGCTTCCACGCCGAGAGTGTGGCAGGGGAAATGCTCTGCGATCCGGGGCGGAGGACTCGGTATGGGGTTCTTTCGGCCGGAAATCGAGACGGCACTGAAGATGATCGGCATCGCGGGACTGATCACGCTGATCGTGCTGCCGGTCGCGTGGGGCTACGAGCAGCGCAAGCAGGCGCGCACCTGGCAGAACGTCGCGTGCACCTACCGGATGAAGGAAGTGGCGCGCCGGACGCCGATGATCGCGACCCTGGAGTACCGGGGCGACGCCTGCACAACGCTGGAGCAGCTCGGCCTGGACCTGGACCTGCCGCGCTGAGGGGCTAGGCGGCCAGCAGCGCGCGCGCGCCGGCCAGATCCCCCGCCTCGAGCGGCGCACGCAGCGCGGTCGCGAGCGCCTCGGCCCGCGACTCGCCGTCGGGGCCCTCGAGCACCAGCGCGCGCAGCCGCGACGCGAGCGCCGTCGAGAGGCTCGCGTCGGCGCCGTCACGGGCCTCCGCCTCGGACGTGCGCAGGGTCGCCTCGAGCGCGGCGTCGAAGACGGCGACCAGCCGGCGCCGGACGTCGCCGTAGCCCTTCACGAGCTGCGCGAGCTGCGCCACCTCGCACGCCAGCGCCTCGTCCCGCGCGGCCGCGCGCCGGACGCCCTCGAGCCAGCGCTCCATGCGCGCGTGCTCCTCGTGCGCCCGCCACGACACCGGCCGGAGCGGCTTGAGCCGGGTCAGCAGGAAGACGCGCAGGAAGCCGCTGACCGTCGTCGTGCGCACGTGCTGGCCGAGCGTGGGGCGCCCGTGCGGCCACCGCGCCAGTGCCCAGCGCGCGAACGGCGCCACCAGGCGGCGCGGCAGGACGCCCCAGATCTCGTCGAGGTCGGGCTTCAGGTAGTCGGTGACCTCGATCTCGGCGCCGTCCGCCCGGGCCTCGGCCCGGATGCGCGCGAACCGGCTCGCCCGCGTCTTCGCCTGCGCCACGCGGACGGCGTCCTCGTACGTCATCCAGAGGGCGAGGTGCCGCGCGACGAGGGCGGCCACCGCGGGCCGCGACGCGAAGGGCCGCAGCCGCGCGAGATAGCGGCGCGCGTACGCCGCGTCCTGGTAGTCGACCAGGCGCGGGATGGCCAGCGCCGCGACCTCCCGGACCGCCGGCGGCAGCTCGGCGACCTCCGACGCGAACGCGGCGGGCACGGCGCGCTCGGGCCGCGGCCGCTCGGCCGCGGTCGGCCGCGGCCCCTCGCCCCGGGCGATGGCAAGGCCCACCTCGAAGCCGGCGACGTTCGCCGCGACGGCGACGCCGCGCGCCTCGATGGCCTTGCGGAAGGCGTCGACGCCGACCGGGAGGGCGCCGCTGCCGGCGAGGGCGCCCAGCAGCACCGCGTTGACCTCCGTGCCCCGCTCGCGGGCGATCGCGAGCGCGTCGAACGCCACCAGCCGCCGCGCCGCCGCGCGTGCCAGCGCCTCGAGCGCCTCCCGCGGGTAGATCGCGCGCCCGGTGGCGATCTTCTCGTGGATGGAGTACAGGCGGTGCGTGCTGCAGACCACGGTCGTGCGGGAGGGCGAGACGAAGCCGGCCTCGGCCATGCGGCCGACCTCGAGCAGCTCCGGCGCCACCAGGACGTCCAGCGCGCCCGGGACCGGGTAGAGCGAGAAGGCGGGCTCGGCCTCCGCGCCGCGGTCGGTGGCCAGCTCGACGTAGTACGTGGTGGAGCCCGTGCGCTGCGCAACGCCCGGAATGGAGGTCCCGTGGACGCGATACCCGTCGAGCGCCGCCGCCTCGACGATCCACTCCGAGAGCACGCCGCCGCCCTGTCCCCCCACGGCGGGGACCAGCACCGACAGGAGGCCCGCGCCGCCGCCGTCCAGCGTCGTCCCGCCGCCGCTCACGCCGGCGCCAGCGCGCCGATGATCGCCCGTCGCACGCGGCCCACCAGGCGCGCCCACCGGCCGGGGTTCACGCTCACGCGGACCCGATAGAAGGAGGGGCACAGCACGGCGGCGTGCGCCACCTCGCCGCACACGCCGCACCCGACGCAGGTGTCGTCCACGTGCGCGATCGGGTCCTCGCGGAGCGGGTCGGGACTCTCGCGCAGCGTCAGCGAGGGACAGCCGTTGAGGCGCATGCACGAGTGGTCGCCCGTGCACACGTCGGCGTCCACGCCGAACCGCGGCTGCACGACCGTCTCGCCCGCCGCGGCGCGCCGGCGGAGCTCCGGCCGCAGCCGGCGCTGGCGCTCCAGTTGGCACTCGCCGCGGGCGATCACGACCTTGAGCCCCCGGGCGCGGGTCGTGAGCGCCTCGCGCAGCGTGCGCAGCATGGCGCCGATGTCGTAGGAGTCCACCGTGCGGATCCACTTCACCCCGACGCCGCGGAGCGCGGCCGGGATGGTCATCCCCGTCGGCTCCTTGCGGGCGTTGGTCCCGGTGGAGGGGTTGTGGTGCTGGCCCGTCGCCGACGTGTAGAAGTTGTCCAGGATGACGAGCACCGAGTCCTGCCGGTTGTACATCGCGTTGGCGACGCCGTTGGTGAGCCCGTTGTGCCAGAAGCCGCCGTCGCCCATCACCGACACGACGCGCTTGCCGAACAGCGGCGCCACCGCGCTCGAGGAGGCCAGGCCCATCCCGTAGCCGAGCACGGAGTTGCCGACGTGGAAGGGCGCCTGCGTGGAGAAGGTGTGGCACCCGATGTCGGCCGACACGTGGGTGTCGCCGATCTCCGGCGACGTGACTTTGAGAATCTTCATCGCGCTGAACACGGGCCGTTCCGGGCAGCCCGTGCAGAACGACGGCGGGCGCTTGGCGATCGGCTGGCGGAGGGCCCCGCGCACGACGTCGAGATGGCCGGTGAGGGCCGCGTAGCGGTCCTCGATCGCGGTGACCGACTGCGCGCCCGGCCGCGCCGAGACCAGGAACGTCCGGAGCCCGCCCGTCACGAGGGCGGGGACGTACTCGCCGTGCGTCGACAGGAGCTCCTTGCCCTGGATCTCGACGTCGAGGCGCGCCTCGTGCGCGAGCGCCTTCAGCTCGCGCTCGATGTAGTTCGGCATCCCCTCCTCGACCACGAGCACGCGCTGCTTGCCGCGGAGGAACGCCAGCAGCTCCTCGGGCACGAGCGGATGGATGGCGTTCAGCACGAGCAGCGGGACCGGGGTCCGCCCGTACAGGTCGGCCAGGCCGAGCAGGTGCAGGGCGCGGACGGTGGTGTTCCAGAGCCCGCCCTGCATGACGATGCCGAGATGCGACTCCGTGCCCGGAAGGTGCTCGTTCAGCCGCCGCTCGAGGATGAACCGCCGCGCCGCCGGCAGCCGCTGCTCGAACTTCTTCGCCTCCATGGCGTACGTCGACGGCGGCAGGTTGATGCGCTCGAGGCTGAACGCGGCGGCGCCGAGCGGCGACCGCATGCTGATCGCCGGCCGCACGTTATCCTTGCACACGAGCGTGCCGCGCATGTGGCAGGCGCGGATGCGGATCGAGAAGAAGACCGGCTCGTTGCACGCCTCGGACAGCGCGAACCCCTCCTCCACCAGGCGGGCGAACGACGCCAGGCTGTTGCGCGGGTCGAGCAGCGGCATCGAGGACTTCAGCGCCGCCGAGTGGGTGCGCTCCTGTAGAATCGAGGCGCCCTCGCCGTAATCCTCGCCGATGACCACGAGGGCGCCGCCCAGGACGCCGGCGGAGGCGACGTGCGAGAGCGCGTCGGAGGCGACGTTGGTGCCGACCACCGACTTCCACGTGACGGCGCCGCGCATCGGGTAGTTGATGGAGGCGCCCAGCAGCGCCGCGGCCGCCGCCTCGCTCCCCGAGAGCTCGAAGTAAATCCCCATCGGACCGAGGAGCGACTCGTTCGCGTCGGCCATGACGTCGAGGAGGTGGGAGATCGGCGCGCCCGGATAGCCTCCGACGTAGCTGACGCCCGACTGGAGGAGCGCCTTGGTGATGGCCAGGATACCCTCGCCGCGCAGGACCTGGCCGGCGCCCAGCCCGAGCTGCTTGACGTCCTCTGCGAACGAGCGTTCACCCATCGGCGGCCACCGTGGGCGCTATTCTGTCACACCTCGGGAGGCGTGTTCAGGAGGCGTGTTCGGCCGAGGTCGACGCGGTGCCCGGGCGGCGTTCCTCGTTCCAGATCGCGTAGCAGCGCGGATGGAGGAGGATAGTGAGCGCCGGGTCGAAATCCAGCTCGTACTCGGTGGTGGTGCGGATCGTCTCGCCGCAGGCGTAGCAGGGCTTGCCCATGCTCGGGCCCGCCCAGAGCTTGACCGGGTCGCTGGCCGGGAGCCGGCTCGTCGCGAGCATCTCGCGCACTCGCTCCCGGACCAGCGCATCGTCCACGGTTTCCTCCCCGATAGGTTCCAGAGCGCCACTCGACCCGTGAGTCGGACCCGGAGTGTACGAATTCGGCGACAGCGGCGTCAAGGCAAGACGCGTGAACGGCGACATTGGATTGTGCTCCCCCAGCCCATGATGCGTGAGACGCGTCACGTAAGCGTCACAGGGCACGCCTCGCGGGCGGGGGCAGAGGCGTTTCTTTCCGCCCACCGGCGGGGTATTCTGGGCGCCGGGGGCGTGGTGGAAATGGCTATACACGGCGGCCTCAAAAGCCGCTGCCCGCAAGGGCGTAGGGGTTCGACTCCCCTCGCCCCCACCACTTCTCCGCGCACACGGGCCCGACCGATCCTTGACAGGCGCAACCTCGCGCCTGTACCGTGACCCCTCGCGTGGGGCTGTAGCTCAGTTGGGAGAGCACAAGGCTGGCAGTCTTGGGGTCAGGGGTTCGAATCCCCTCAGCTCCACCATTTTTCCCGCCGTGTTGCTTGAAGTGGTCCGCGTCGGGCGCTAGACTGCGCCCCTCCGGCGGCACATGGACCAGCAGACGGCGTCGCTCTCCGCGCTCTGTCAGGCGTTGATCGCCCACGACACGTGCGCGACCGTCGTGCTCGACGCCGACCAGCGGGTGATCGCATGCAACGCCGCCGCCCGCCTCGCCTTCGATCTGGGCGCGCCCGCAGTGCTGGGTGGCCCGTTCACGGGGAGCGGGCTCGCCCGCGGCGCCCCGGCCGTCGTCGCGAGCATGGAGACCCTCCGCGCCGAGGGCGGCGCGCGGCCGGTTCGCGTGGAGACACCGGCCGGGCCCGTCTCCATCGCGCCCCTGCACCTCGAGCAGCGGCTGGCGGGCTTCGTCGTGCGG
>DASUPA010000208.1:0-18082 GCA_036276335.1 Candidatus Methylomirabilota bacterium
CCCCCGACCGACCTCGACGAGCTCATCGCGGTCGCCCGGCGGGCGAGCCTCGTGGTGGCCGCGGACACGGGCCCGCTGCACGTGGCCGCGGCCGTCGGCACGCCGTGCGTCGGCCTCTACGGGCCGACCTCCGCCGAGCGCAACGGCCCGTACGGGCCGGGCCACCGGACGGTGTCGGCGGCCGACGGGCGGATGACCGCGATCGAGGTGGCCGCCGTGCTGGCGGCGGCGCGCGAGGTGCTGGGTCCGTGAGGGCGCCCCGCCTGTCGGTGGTCGTGGTGACGCGCGACGAGGAGGATCGGATCCGCGCGTGTCTCGAATCCGTCGCGTGGGCGGACGAGCTCGTGGTGATCGACGCGGAGTCCCAGGACAAGACGGCGAGCATCGCCCGCGAGCTGACGGACCACGTCGTCGTGCGGCCGTGGCCGGGCTTCGCCGCGCAGAAGAACTTCGGCCTCGACGCGGCCCGCGGCGCCTGGATCCTGTCGCTCGACGCCGACGAGACGGTCTCGCCGGGGCTGCGCGAGGAGATCGAGCGCGTCGTGCGCGACGACGGGCCGCACGACGGCTACGAGGTCCCGCGGCGCAACATCTTCTGGGGGCGGTGGGTCCGTCACGGCGGGCTCTATCCCGACTGGCAGCTGCGCCTCTTCCGCCGGGGTCGGGGACGCTTCGGCGAGCGGGCGGTCCACGAGTCCGTACGGGTCGACGGCGACGTCGGCCGGCTGGCCGGGCACCTCGAGCACCGCTCGTACCGCGACGTCGCCGACTTCCTCGCGCGCGCCGACCGCTACGCGACGCTGGCCGCGGACGACTGGGTGGCGCAGGGCCGCGGCGTGCGCGCGTGGGACTTCGTCGTGCGCCCGCTCGGGCGCTTTCTCGGCATGTACGTCGTCGGCGCCGGCTTCCTGGACGGCGCGAGGGGGTTCCTTCTGGCCGCGCTGTATGCGTACTATGTGCTGATCCGGTCGGTCAAAGTCTGGGAGAGGACGAGAGCGTGATGGCGACGAAGGAGCGCGTGCTGTCGGGGATGCGTCCGAGCGGACGGCTGCACCTGGGCAACTACCTCGGGGCGCTCGCGAACTGGGTGACGCTCCAGGACGAGTACGACTGCTTCTACTTCGCCGCCGACTGGCACGTGCTGACGGACCGCACGGAGACGGGCGACGTGCCGGCCAACACGATCGAGATGGCCGCCGACTGGCTGGGCGCGGGCCTCGATCCGGCGCGCTCGACGCTCTTCATCCAGTCGCTGGTGCCGGAGCACGCCGAGCTGCACCTCCTGTTCTCGATGGTGACGCCCGTCGCCTGGCTCGAGCGCGTGCCGACCTACAAGGAGCGTGTCGACCAGCAGGAGATCGTCTCGCCCTCGTACGGCCTGCTCGGCTATCCGCTGCTGCAGTCCGCCGACATCCTCATGTACAAGGCGAGGTGGGTCCCGGTGGGCATCGACCAGGTGCCGCACGTGGAGCTCACGCGGGAGGTCGCGCGGCGCTTCAACAACACGTGGGGCGCGGTGTTCCCGGAGCCGGACGCCAAGCTGACGGAGATCCCGAAGGTGCCGGGGACCGACGGCCGCAAGATGTCGAAGTCCTACGGCAACGTGATCGAGCTGGCGGACCCGCCCGAGGTGATCCGCCAGAAGGTGCGGCCGATGATGACCGACCCGGCGCGCAAGCGCCGCAGCGACCCCGGCAATCCGGACGTGTGCCCGGTGTTCGACCTGCACAAGATCTTCACGCCGCCCGACGACCGCGAGTACGCGGCCACCGGCTGCCGCACCGCCGGCATCGGGTGCCTCGACTGCAAGGAGGTCCTCCTGAAGCACATGCTGCCGCCGCTGGAGAAGATCCGTGAGCGCCGCCAGGCCTTCGCCGAGAAGCCGGAGTCGATCAAGGAGATCCTTCACGAGGGCTCGCGCCGCGCGCGCACGGTGGCCGCGCAGACGATGGCCGAGGTGCGCGAGGCCGTGCACCTCACGCCATGACGACCGACGGCGACCTCACCCTGCGCGTCGGCTCCTTCGAGGGGCCGCTCGACCTCCTCCTCCATCTCTGCCGCACCAACGAGATCGATCTCGCCGCGCTGCCGGTGCGCTCGATCACGGACCAGTACCTGGCCCACCTCGAGGCGATGGACTTCCGCGACCTCGAGACGGCCGGCGCCTACCTGGTCATGGCCGCCACGCTGATCTACCTCAAGTCGAAGCTGCTGGTGCCGCCCGACGAGGAGGACGAGCAGCTCGACGACGAGGCGCTCGCCCTGAAGCAGGAGCTGGAGGACCGGCTGCGCGAGTACGCGCGCGTGAAGGCGCAGGGGGCGTGGCTGGCCGCGCGCGAGGTCGAGATGTCGCTGATCTGGGGACGCCCGGGGGCGACGCTGCCGGACGTCGAGGAGCTGCCGCTCGAGGACCTGAGCGTCGACTGGCTCGAGCGCGCGATGAAGCGCCTCATCGAGGAGCAGAAGCGCTCGCGACCGCGCGACGTGGAGGCCAACCCGCCGTCCGTCCTCGAGCGGATGACCGAGATCCTCTCGGTGCTGCGCGACACGTGGTCGCTCCTCTTCTCGTCGCTCGCGGGCGGCGAGCGCAAGCGCTCGGAGGTGGTGGTGACCCTGCTCGCGGTGCTGGAGCTGGTGCGCCAGGGACGCGTCAAGACGCAGCAGACGGAGCTGTTCGGAGACATCGTCATCGAACGCCAGGCCGCCACGCCGGCCGCGGGGGAGACACCCAGTGCCCAACCCGATTGACGTCGTCGAGGCCCTCCTGTTCGCCTCCGACACACCGCTGGAGGCCGAGCGCATCCGCGAGGTACTGGACCTCGAGAGCGTGGAGGCCGCGCGCGAGCTCGTGGCCGCGCTCACCGCGCGCTACGAGGAGGAGCCGCGCGGGCTCAGCATCATGGAGGTCGCCGGCGGCTACCGGATGGTGACGCGGCCGGAGCTGGCGCCGTGGCTCGTGCGCCTCGCCCGGGCCCGGACGCGCGTGCGCCTCTCGCGGCCCGCGCTGGAGACGCTGGCCATCATCGCCTACAAGCAGCCGGTATCGCGGCCCGAGATCGACGCCGCCCGCGGCGTGAACTCGGAGGCGACGCTCGACAACCTGCTCGAGCGGCGGCTCGTCCGCATCGCCGGTCGCAAGGAGGCGCCGGGCCGCCCGTTCGTGTACGAGACGACGCGCGAGTTCCTGGTCGCCTTCGGTCTGCGCGAGCTCGGCGACCTGCCCCGGGTCGAGGGCGAGCTGGCCATCCCGGTGCTGGCGGCGGCCGAAGGGGAGCATGTCGAAGCTGAGGCTCAACAAGATCCTGGCGCAGGCGGGGCTGAGCAGCCGGCGGGGAGCTGACCGTCTCATCGCGGAGGGCCACGTCAGCGTCAACGGCGTGGTGACGCGCGACCTCGCCACGCTCGCCGATCCCGACGTCGACATCGTCGCGCTCCGCGGCGTGCCGCTGCCGCACGCCGAGCGGAAGCAGTACCTGCTGCTGCACAAGCCGGCCGGCTACGTCACCACGGTCAGCGATCCCCGTGGCCGCCCCACCGTGGCCGACCTCGTCCGCGACGTCGGCGCGCGCCTCTATCCGGTCGGGCGCCTGGACTGGGACGTCGAGGGCGTGCTGCTGATGACGAACGACGGCGACCTGACGCACCGCCTGCTGCACCCGCGCTACGGCCTGCCGCGCGTCTACGAGGCCGAGGTCCGCGGCAGCGTCACGCGCGGCGACCTGCCGCGCTGGCGGCGGGGGGTGACGCTCGAGGACGGGCCGGCGACCCCCCTCGCCGTCGAGCTGGTGCGGCCGGTCGGGGCCACCACGCTGCTGCGCCTGACGTTCACCGAGGGCCGCAAGCACGAGGTGAAGCGCTACTGCGAGGCGCTCGGCCACCCCGTGCACCGCCTGCGCCGCGTCGCCTTCGGCCCGGTGACGCTCGGCGACCTCCCGCGCGGCGCCCATCGCCCCCTGACGCCGCGCGAGGTCGCCGCGCTGCGCGCGGCGGGCGGCTGACCGGGGGTGCCGGGCTCGCGATTCCGCGCGGCGTTGCGCGCCGCCGAGACGTCGGCATATAATGCGCGATACTCTCGAAGATCGGGTAGGCAGGAGTCTTTATGGACCTGGCCGACTGGCGGACCAGGATCAACGACCTAGACAACCAAATCCTCAACCTCCTCAACCAGCGCGCCGAGGCCGCCCTCAAGATCGGAGACCTCAAACGACGGCAGGAAGCGCCGTCGTATGTCCCGGAGCGGGAGGCCGCGATCCTGCGCCGGCTCACCGAGCTGAACGGGGGCCCGATGCCGGGCGAGGCCGTGCGCGCCATCTGGCGGGAGATCCTGTCGAGCTGCCGCGCGCTGGAGGCGCCGCTCGCGGTCGCCTACCTCGGTCCGCAGGCGACGTTCACGCACCAGGCGGCGCGGGAGCGGTTCGGCGCCGCCGCCGAGCTGGTGCCGACGCGCGCCATCGGGGACGTGTTCGACGAGGTGGAGCGGGGCCGTGCCGCCTTCGGGGTGGTGCCGGTGGAGAACAGCACCGAGGGCGCGGTGAACGTGACGCTGGATCGCCTCGTGGAGTCCGACGTCCTGATCTGCGGCGAGGCGTACCTCGAGATCGCCCAGCAGCTGCTGTCGCGCGCGCCGACGCTGTCCGAGGTCAAGCGCGTGCTCTCGCACCCGCAGGGCCTCGCGCAGTGCCGCGGCTGGCTGGCGCAGCACCTGCCCGACGTGCCGACGGAGGAGACCTCGTCGACCGCCGCCGCCGTGGAGATGGCGGCCGCGGACCCGACGCTGGCGGGCATCGCCTCCGCGCTGGCGGGAGAGCTGTACGGGGTGCCCGTCCTGCGCGGCCGGATCGAGGACAACCGGCACAACGCCACGCGGTTCCTCGTCATCGGCCGGCGACCGGCCGGGCCGAGCGGCCACGACAAGACGTCGATCCTGTTCGCGATGCGCAACGAGCCGGGCGCCCTCTACCGGATCCTCGAGCCGTTCGTGAAGGCCGGCATCAACCTGACGAAGATCGAATCGCGCCCCGCCAAGAGCCGGGCGTGGGAGTACCTGATCTTCGTCGACTTCGAGGGGCACCGCGAGACGCCCACCGTCGCCGCCGCGCTGAAGGAGATCGGGGCACGAACCCTCTATTTGAAGGTCCTGGGCTCGTACCCCGCGGGCTAGAAGGAGAGAGCATGCACACGCAGTGGGAGGCGCTGGCGAACACCCACATCCTGGGGATCGCTCCCTACGAGCCCGGCAAGCCGATCGAGGAGCTGGAGCGCGAGTTCGGGGTCCACGACGCGATCAAGCTGGCGTCGAACGAGAACCCGCTGCCGCCGTCCGATCGGGTGCAGAAGGCCATCGCGGCGGCCCTCGACAATCTCAACCGCTACCCCGACGGCAGCGGCTACTACCTGCGGCAGGCGCTCGCCAAGAAGCACGACTTCCCGCAAGACCAGGTCTTTCTCGGCAACGGGAGCAACGAGCTGATCGAGCTGGCGGTGCGCACGTTCCTCAGGCCCGGCGACGAGGTGATCGTCCCGCACCCGTCCTTCGTCGTCTACCCGATGATCGTGCAGGCGGCGGGCGGCATCCGGGTGATGGTGATGCTGAAGGACCACCGGCTGGACCTCGAGGCGATGGCGCGGGCCATCACGCCGATGACCAAGATGATCTTCATCGCCAACCCGAACAACCCGACGGCGACCATCGTCACCGCCAACGAGGTCGAGGCGTTCATGGGCCGCGTCCCCGACCGCACCATCGTCGTCTTCGACGAGGCGTACATCGAGTTCGCCATGGGCCCCGACTTCCCCGACACGCTGAGCTACGTGAAGCAGGGGCGCAAGGTGATCGTGCTCCGGACGTTCTCCAAGGCGGCGAGCCTGGCCGGCATCCGGGTCGGCTACGGCATCGCGGAGGCCGACGCGGTCTCGCTCATGAACCGCATCCGGCAGCCCTTCAACGTCAACTCGCTGGCCCAGGTGGCGGCTCTCGCCGCGCTCGACGACGACAACCACGTGCTCGAGTGCGTGCGGACGATCGAGGCCGGGCGCCACTACCTCTACGACGAGTTCAAGAGCCTCGGGGTCAACTACGTGCCGTCCCGCGCGAACTTCATCCTGGTGGACGTCGGCCGCAGCGCGTCCGACATCTACCAGCGACTGCTCAAGGAAGGCGTCATCGTCCGCCCGATGACGCCGTTCGGCATGGAGTCGGCGCTGCGGGTGACCGTCGGCACGCCGGAGGAGAACCGGCGTCTGGTGAAGGCGCTCAAGACCGTGCTGGGGAAGCCGGCCGCGTGATCCAGCGCCTGGCCGTCGTCGGCGTCGGGCTCCTGGGCGGCTCGCTCGCCCTCGCCGCGCGCGCGCAGGGGCTGGCGCGCGAGATCGTCGGCGTCGGCCGGGACCGGAGCCGCCTCGAGGCGCCGCTCCGCGCGGGGGCGGTGGACCGCGTGACGACGAGCGTCGCCGAGGGCGTCCGCGACGCCGACGTGATCGTCCTCGCGGCCACGGTCCTGGCCAACGAGCGGCTGCTCGGCGAGGTCTGGAGCGCGATGGCGCCCGGGGCGCTCGTGACCGACGTGGGCTCCACCAAGCGGGGCATCGTCAGCGCCGCCGAGCGGCTCGCCGCCGGGCAGCCCCGCGCGTTCGTGGGCAGCCACCCGATGGCCGGGTCCGAGCAGAGCGGCTTCGGCGTCGCGCGCGCCGACCTCTTCCGCGGGGCGACCGTCATCGTCACGCCGACGGAGGCCTCCGATCCCGTCGCCGTGAAGGGCGTGACCGTGCTGTGGGAGGCGCTGGGCGCGCGCGTGAGCGCCCTCGATCCCGACACGCACGATCGCGTGGTGGCCGCGATCAGCCACCTGCCGCACGTGGCGGCGTGGGCGCTCGTCGACGCGGTGGGCCGGTTCGAGCCGGGCGCGCTGGCCTTCGCGGCCCGCGGCTTCAAGGACACCACGCGCATCGCCGCCTCCGACCCCGCGATGTGGACCGACATTCTCCTCGGCAACCGCGACGCGATCGTCGCCAGCCTGGCGGCGTTCCGGCGCGCGCTCGACGATCTCGAGGGGCTCGTCACGGCGGGCGACCGCGCGGGCATCGAGGCGCTGCTGGCGCGCATGAAGGCGCAGCGGGAGGGGCTCGCGTGAGGCTGCGGGTCCGGCCGGTGCGGCGGCTGACGGGCACGGTCGAGGTGCCGGGCGACAAGTCGATCTCCCACCGTGCGGCGCTGCTGGGCGCGCTCGCGGATGGCGTCACCGAGATCCAGGGGTATCTCGAGGGGGAGGACTGTCTCCGCACGCTGACGGCCATCCAGCTGATGGGCGTCGAGGTGACGCGCAAGGGGCCGGGGCACTACCGCGTCGCCGGCGCCGGCCTCGACGGGCTCGTGGAGCCCGGCGACGTGGTCGACTGTGGCAACTCCGGCACGACGGCGCGGCTGCTCCTCGGCGTCCTGGCCGCCCAGCCGTTCTGCACGCTGCTCACCGGCGACGACTCGCTCCGGCGGCGGCCGATGAAGCGCGTCGTCGAGCCGCTCGTCCGGATGGGGGCGACGGTCGTCGGCCGCGCCGACGGGAGCCGCCTGCCGCTCGCCGTGCGCGGTGCCGAGCGCCCGCGCGCGATCGCCTACGACAGCCCGGTGGCCTCCGCCCAGGTGAAGTCCGCCGTCCTGCTCGCGGGGCTGCACGCGGACGGACCCGTGACGGTGACGGAGCCGGCCCCGTCGCGCGATCATTCGGAGGTCATGCTGCGCGCCTTCGGCGCCCGGCTCGAGCGCGAGGCGTGCCGGGTGACGCTGCATCCGGGCCGCCTGCGGGGGACGTCCGTGCTCGTGCCCGGCGACATCTCCTCCGCCGCGTTCCTGCTCGTGGCGGGGGCGATGGTCGGCGACGCGCGCGTCACGGTGCGCGGGGTCGGAGTCAACGCGACGCGCACCGGCCTGCTCGACGTCCTGGCCGCCATGCGCGTTCCCGTCGCGGCCGCCCCGGTCGACGGGCCGGAGGGCGGCGAGCGCATCGCCGACCTCACCGTGGAGCACGCCCAGGGTGTCGGCGCGACGGTGGCCGGGGCGCTCGTGCCGCGGCTGATCGACGAGGTCCCCGCGCTCGCCGTGCTGGCGGCCACGGCGCGCGGCGCGACGGAGATCCGCGACGCGGCCGAGCTGCGCGTGAAGGAGTCGGACCGGATCGCCGCGGTCGCGCGCGAGCTCGGCAAGATGGGCGTGCGGGTGGAGGAGCGGCCCGACGGCATGGTCGTTCCCGGCGGCCAGCGCTTCCGCGGCGCGCACGTGGCCAGCGGCGGCGACCACCGCATGGCGATGGCGCTCGCGGTGGCGGGGCTGGTGGCGGATGGCGAGACCCTGATCGACGACGTCGCGTGCGTGCAGACGTCGTTTCCCACCTTCGTCGCGCTCGTCAACGCGCTCGCACGCGGCCCCGCGCTGACGGTGGAGGCGTGATGGGTCCGCGCGGCCCGGTGATCACGATCGACGGGCCGGCGGGCGCGGGCAAGACGACCGTGGCCCGCCTGCTGGCGGAGCGGCTGGGCTACGAGCTGATCCCGACTGGCGCCATGTACCGCGCGCTGGCGCTGAGCGTGCTTCGCGCGGGGGTGTCGGTCGAGGATCCGGCGGCGCTGGCCCGTCACCTGGCGCCCATCGAGGTCACCGTGGTGAAGGGCCGCGTGCTCCTGGACGGCGTCGACGTGACGGGGGAGATCCGCGGCCAGGCCGTCGCCGACCTGACGTCGACCCTCTCGATGCGGCGCGAGGTGCGCGACAAGGTGACGCCGCTGCAGCGGCGCGCCGCCGAGCCCGGCGGCGTCGTGCTCGAGGGCCGCGACACCGGGACCATCGTCTGCCCGCAGGCCGACGTGAAGTTCTTCCTCACGGCGTCGCTCGAGAGCCGCGCGCGCCGCCGGCACGCCGAGCTCGCGGCACAGGGCATCGTGGCGGACCTGGATACGGTCCGCGGGGAGATGAAGGACCGCGACCGCCAGGACACGACCCGCGCCCTGGCGCCGCTGGTGAAGGCGCCGGACGCGCTCGAGATCGACACGAGCGAGCTCACCATCGAGCAGGTGGTGGAGCGCATGGAGGCGGCCATCCGCGCGCGGCAGGCGGAGGCGCCCCGCAGCCGGTTCTACGCCGTCATGAAGGCGCTCGCGGTGGCCGTGATGCGGGCGGTGTTCCGGCTGGAGGCGCGGGGAGCGCATCACGTGCCGGCGCGCGGGCCGATCCTGCTGGTCTCGAACCACTCGAGCCTGCTGGACCCGCCCATGGTCGGAGGCGCCTGCCCGCGCCAGCTGACATTCCTGGCCAAGGCGGAGCTCTTCCGCATCCCGGGCTTCGGGCGCCTGATCCGCGCGCTCAACGCGCGGCCGGTGCGACGGGAGGGCGCGGACACCGCGGCGCTGCGCGTGGCGCTGCGCGTCCTGGAGCAGGGCGGCGCCCTGCTCGTCTTTCCGGAGGGCACCCGGGGGCCGGAGGGGCGCCTCCGGGAGCCGCGTCCCGGCGCCGCGCTGCTGGCGGTGCTCAGCGGGGCGCGGGTGGTCCCGGTGTTCGTGAGCGGCACCGGGCGTGCCTGGCCGCGCGGGCGGCGACTTCCGCGGCCTGCTAAGGTGAGGGTGACGTTCGGGGCGCCACTTCGCTTCCCGCCGCCGGCGGGCGGGGACAAGAAGGAATACTACGACTCGGTGAGCCGCGACATGATGGCGGCCATCGCGCAGCTGCAAAAATACTGAGGGGAGGACCTGGCGGTTATGGCGAAGGATGAACGGAGGAACCTCGGCGGTTCGCGCATGGAGGGCGCAGAACCGGAGGAGCGCATGGAGGACTGGTTCAAGGAAGGGACCACGACCAGCGAGTTCGAGGAAGGCGAGGTCGTCCGGGGACGGGTGGTGCACGTCGGCACCAGCGAGGTCCTCGTCGACGTCGGCTACAAGAGCGAGGGCGCGATCCCGATCGAGGAGTTCCACCGGCACGGCGGCCTGCCCAAGGTCGGCGAGGAGATCGAGGTCTACCTCGAGGCCAAGGAGGACGCCGAGGGCCTGATCGTCCTCTCCAAGGACAAGGCCGACAAGATCAAGGTCTGGGACGCCATCACGCAGGCGTACGAGAAGGCCCAGCCGGTCGAGGGCCGCGTGGTCGAGGTCGTCAAGGGCGGCCTGGCCGTCGACGTCGGGGTGAAGGCATTCCTGCCCGGCTCCCAGGTCGATCTCCGCCCGGTGAAGAACCTCGCCTCGATGGTCGGCCAGACCATCCGCGCCAAGGTCATCAAGCTGAACCGCCGCCGCGGCAACGTGGTGCTCTCGCGCCGCTCGGTCCTCGAGGAGGAGCGGGAGGAGAAGAAGAAGCACACGCTCGAGGTGCTGAACGAAGGCATGGTGCTCACGGGCACCGTGAAGAACATCACGGACTACGGCGCCTTCATCGACCTCGGCGGCATCGACGGCCTCCTGCACGTCACCGACATGTCCTGGGGGCGCGTCGGGCATCCGTCGGAGATCTTCCAGGTGGGCGATCAGGTGGAGGTCGTCGTCCTGCACTTCGACCGCGAGAGCGGCCGGGTCTCGCTCGGCTACAAGCAGAAGTCGAACGACCCCTGGGAGACGGTGGAGACGCGCTTCGCGCCCGGCACGAAGACGCGCGGCCGTGTGGTCAGCCTGACGAACTACGGCGCGTTCGTGGAGCTGGAGCCCGGCGTCGAGGGGCTCGTGCACGTCTCGGAGATGTCGTGGACGCGGCGGGTCCGCCATCCCTCGAAGCTGGTGAACGTCGGCGACGAGGTCGACGTGATCGTGCTGGACGTCAACCGCGCGGCCAAGCGCATCTCGCTCGGCATGAAGCAGGTCGAGCCGGACCCGTGGGCGACGATCGAGGAGCGCTACAAGCCCGGCACCCGTGTGCAGGGCAAGGTCCGCAACCTCACCGACTTCGGCGCCTTCATCGAGCTGGAGCCGGGCGTCGACGGGCTGCTGCACATCTCCGACATGTCGTGGACGCGCAACGTGGGGCACCCGTCGGAGGTGCTGAAGAAGGGCCAGGACATCGAGACGCTGATCCTCAACCTGGATCGGGAGAACAAGCGCATCTCGCTGGGGCTCAAGCAGATCCAGCCGGACCCGTGGACGACGGTGTCGCAGCGCTATCCGATGGGCTCGCGGGTGACGGGCAAGGTGGTGCGGCTGACGGACTTTGGCGCGTTCGTCGAGCTGGAGCCGGGCGTGGACGGCCTGCTGCACATCTCGCAGATGTCCCACCGGCCGATCGCCTCGCCGGGCGAGATGGTGAACGTGGGCGACGAGCTGACGCTCCTCGTCATCCGCGTCGATCCCCACGAGCGGCGCATCGGTCTCAGCCTGAAGGAGCTGGCGCACGCCGTGGCGCCGCCGCCCGAGGTCGAGGAAGGCCGGGGTGGCGGCCGCAAGGGCAAGCGAGGGAAGAGCCGGGACTACGACTACGACGACGAGGAGTAGCCGATGGACCGTCGCCTGACGGTGATCGTGGCCACCGTGCTCGTGTTCGTGGGCGTGGCCGCGCTGCTGCTGCTGTTCGGGTCGATGGGGCGGGGCGCCGACGGCGGCGCGCCGCTCTTCGGGCCGCGCGTCGCGATCGTCGAGCTCGAGGGCCTCATCGCCGAGACGGACGACCTCGTGCGCGAGCTGCGCCAGCACCGCGACAACCCCAGCGTGCGGGCGGTGGTCATCCGCATCAACAGCCCGGGCGGGGTGGTGGCGCCGACCCAGGAGGTGTACGACGCCCTGCTGCGTGTGCGCGAGGCCGGCAAGCCCGTGGTCGCCTCGCTCGGCGCCGTCGCCGCGTCCGGCGGCTACTACGCCGCAGTGGCCGCCGACCAGATCTACGCCAACCCCGGCACGCTCACGGGCTCGATCGGCGTCATCATGCAGCTGGCCAACGTCGACACGCTGCTCAAGAAGGTCGGCGTCGACTTCGTGGTCGTGAAGGCCGGGCAGTTCAAGGATATCGGCAACCCCGCCCGGGCGATGACGCCCGAGGAGCGCCGCGTGGTGCAGAGCCTGCTCGAGGACGTCCACGGCCAGTTCATCGAGGCCGTCGCACGCGGCCGCAAGCTGGAGCGCAGCGCCGTCGTCCAGTTCGCCGACGGCCGCGTGTTCTCGGGTACCCAGGCGCTGGGCCTCAGGATGATCGACGCGCTGGGCGGCCTGGAGGACGCGGTCAACGCCGCCGCGAAGCTGGCGAACCTGCCGACGCCTCCGCCCGTCGAGCGGCCCCGGCGGAAGTTCTCGATCTTCGACCTGGTGCGGAACGAGCTCGGCCTGGCCCTTCCCGCGGCGCTGCTGCCCCAGCGGCTGCCGCTGTTCAAGACCCCGCTGTACCTCATGGACTGACGCCCGGCGCCAGGCGTCGAGTCTCGTGTTAAATATGAAGTCAGTAGAGACAAGTTCTTGTAATATCTGGTCAGATGACTGTAGAAGATATGCCTCCACCGGACCCGAGGACCGCGCAAGTCGGCGTGGTGCCTAGGGTTTTCGCCGCGCTCGGCCGGCGCGGCGCGATGGCCGCTAACTCCTTACTCCCGTTGACATTCTTTTTCGGAGCGTGCTAGGTTCGGCTGCGGGGGGAGCGACGACGATGACGAAAGCGGACCTCATCGACGAAGTCTCGAAGCTCTCGAACCTGACCAAGAAAGAGACCGAGACGATCGTCAACACGATCTTCGACAACATCACCGACGCGCTCGCCAAGGGCGACAAGGTGGAGTTGCGAGGGTTCGGCAGCTTCCGGATCCGCCACCGGAACTCCCGCAAGGGCCGCAACCCCAAGACCGGCTCGGCCGTCGACGTTCCCCAGAAGCGCGTGCCGTTCTTCAAGGTCGGCAAGCGCCTGCGAGAGCTCGTCAACGCGTGACGCGGAGCCCGGCGCGCGGCGCCTGTGGGCGCCGTGGCGCATGCCGTACATCGGGGGAGCCCGGCCGGCCACGGGCTGCGTCTTCTGCCGCGCCCGCGACGGCGCCGACGACCGGGTGGCCCTGGTGCTGCGCCGTGGCGAGCACGCCTTCCTGATCCTCAACACCTTCCCGTACGCGCCCGGCCACGTCATGGCCGTCCTGAACCGCCACGTCGGGAGCTTCGTGGAGGTCCGGGCGGACGAGCTCGCCGACGCGATGCGCCTGGCCCAGCGGGCGGTCGCGGCGCTCGCCGCGGAGTACCGCGCCGAGGGCTTCAACATCGGGCTGAACCAGGGCCGCGTGGCCGGGGCCGGCATTGCCGACCACCTGCACGTCCACGTGGTGCCGCGGTGGAACGGCGACCACAACTTCTTCAGCGTGGTCGGGGAGGGGCGGGTGCTGCCCGAGGACCTCGGCACCACGTGGGAGCGGCTGCGGGGACACCTGGGTGACTGACGGCGGTCCCGCCTCCGCGACGCCGATGATGCAGCAGTACCGGGAGCTCAAGCGACGCTTCCCGGACCACCTGCTGCTGTTCCGGCTCGGCGACTTCTACGAGCTGTTCGCCGAGGACGCCGAGCTGGGTGCGCGCCTGCTCTCGATCACGCTGACCGCGCGGCAGTCCGTGCCGATGGCCGGTATCCCGCACCACGCCGCCGAGGGCTACATCGCCCGCCTCGTGCAGGCCGGCCAGAAGATCGCGATCTGCGAGCAGCTCGAGGCCCCCGGCAAGGGCCGGAAGCTGCTGCGCCGGGACGTCGTGCGCGTCGTCACGCCCGGCACGCTCACCGACACCGCCTACCTCGCGGGAGGCGCGAACAACTTCCTCCTGGCGCTCGCGCCTGCGGGCGCCGCGCTCGGCGTCGCGCTCCTCGACGTCTCCACCGGCGAGTTCTGGGTCGGCGAGGACGCCGACGCCGACGGCGGCGTGCTGCCGGCGGCGCTGCTCCGGCGCCCGAGCGAGATCCTCGTGCCCGAGACGCTGCGCGGCGGCGGCGACCTGCTGACGCGGCTGCAGGCGACCGGCGCGGCGCTCACGTTCGGCGACCCCGCGATCTTCGCCGGGCGGCGCGCCGCCGCCGATCTGTGCGCGCACTTCGGCGTCGCCACGCTCGACGCGTTCGGCGTCGGGGATCTGACGGCGGGCCTGCAGGCGGCCGCCGCCGCGCTCGCGTACGTGCGCGCCACGCAGGGCGAGCGCCTCGGCCACCTGGCCCGGCTCGCCCGCCTCACCGCCGCGGACTGCCTGACGCTCGACGAGACGGCGGTGGCGACGCTCGAGCTGCTGGAGGCGACCGACGGCGGCGGGCGGCACTCGCTGTTCGGCAGCGTCAACGAGACCGTGACGCCGATGGGCGCCCGCCTGCTCCGTCAGTGGCTGCTCCAGCCGCTGCGTGATCCGGCGCGGATCGCCGAGCGCCAGGCCGCCATCGAGGGCCTCGTCGACGCGCCGGAGACGCGCGCGCGGCTGCGCACGCTGCTGCGCGGCGTGGGAGATCTCGAGCGGCTGGCCAGCCGCGCCACGCTCGGCGTCGCCCACGCCCGCGACCTGGTGGCGCTGCGCGGCTGCCTGGCGCCCCTCGATGCGATCCGGGCGGCCGCGGCCGACCTGGCGGCGCCGCTGCTCGCCAGGGCCCGCGACGCCCTGGCGGACCTGGGCGGGCTGCGCGAGACGCTGGCCGCCGCGCTCGTCGACGAGCCGCCGGCCACGCTCGCCGACGGCGGCGTGATCCGCGTCACGTGGAGCGAGGCGCTCGCCGCGCTGGTGCGCGACGCGGCCGAGGCGCGGCGCTGGATCGCCGGGCTCGAGGAGCGCGAGCGCGCGCGGACCGGCATCGGCGGTCTGCGCGTCCGCTTCAATCGCGTGTTCGGCTACGGCATCGAGGTGTCCCGCGCCCAGGCCGGCCGGGTGCCCGCGGAGTACGTGCGGCGCCAGACGCTCGCGGGCGCCGAGCGCTACGTCACGACCGAGCTCAAGGAGTACGAGACGAAGGTGCTCGGCGCCGACGAGCGGCGGCGGCGGCTCGAGCAGGAGCTCTTCGAGGACGTGCGGAGCCGCGTCGCCGCCGAGGCACGGCCGCTGCTGGCCACCGCCCGCGCGCTGGCCGTGCTCGACGTGCTGGCCGCGCTCGCCGAGGTGGCGCACGCGCGCGGCCACGTGCGCCCCGTGGTCGACGACGGGGACGTGCTCGAGATCGTGGAGGGGCGGCACCCGGTGCTGGAGGCGCGGGCAGGAGATCCGGTGACGCCGAACGATCTCGCCCTCGACGCCGACGCGCGGATCGTCATCCTGACCGGGCCGAACATGGCCGGGAAGTCCGTCTACCTCCGCCAGACCGGCCACATCGTCATCCTGGCCCAGATGGGCGCCTGGGTTCCCGCGCGCTCGGCCCGCATCGGCGTCGTCGACCGCGTGTTCACGCGAGTGGGCGCCCAGGACAATCTCGCGCGCGGCCAGTCGACGTTCCTGGTGGAGATGGTCGAGACCGCGAGCATCCTGAACAACGTGACCGCGCGGAGCCTGGTGCTCCTGGACGAGGTGGGCCGCGGGACCTCGACCTTCGACGGCCTGGCGATCGCGTGGGCGGTGGTGGAAGACCTGCACGACCGGGCGCCGGGCGCGAAGGTGCTCTTCGCCACGCACTTCCACGAGCTGACGCAGCTCGCGGGGCGCCTGGCGGGTGTGCGCAACTTTCACGTGGCGGTGCGCGAGTGGAACGACGAGATCGTCTTCCTCCACAAGGTCCGGCCCGGCGGGACCGACCGCTCCTACGGCATCCAGGTGGCGCGCCTGGCCGGCCTGCCGCTGCCCGTGATCGCGCGCGCCAAGGCGCTCCTCGCACGCTTCGAGGAGCAGCGGCAGGCGACGGCCGACGCCAGCGACGCCGTCCAGCTCGGCCTCTTCGCGCCGCTGGTGGACCCGGTCGCGGAGGAGCTGACGGCGCTCGACCTCGCGCATCTCACGCCGATCGAGGCGCTGAACCTCCTCGTCAAGTGGCAGCAGGAGCTCGCCGGCGCGGAACGCGGGAGACCGGCCCGCGCGGGGGCGCGGCGACCCGGGAGCGGCGGCGCTCCGTGATCCGGCGGCTGCCCGACGCCGTCGTGAACAAGATCGCCGCGGGCGAGGTGATCGAGCGTCCGGCGTCCGCCGTCAAGGAGCTCGTCGAGAACGCGCTGGACGCCGGCGCCAGCACGATCGCCGTGGACCTGCGCGACGGCGGGGCCGCGCTGGTGCGGGTGATCGACGACGGCACCGGGATGACGGCGGACGAGCTGCCGCTGGCGCTCGAGCGCCACGCGACCTCCAAGCTCGCCACCGACGCGGACCTCGACGCCATCGCGACGCTGGGCTTCCGCGGCGAGGCGCTGGCGGCCATCTGCGCGGTCTCGCGGTTCACGGTGACGAGCCGGGCGCGCGGCGCGGCGGAGGGCCTGCGGCTCGGCGGCGAGGGCGGCGCCGTGATCCAGCGGCTCGTCGTGCCGTGCGATGCGGGCACGAGCATCGAGGTCCGCGACCTCTTCTTCAACACGCCGGCACGGCTCAAGTTCCTCAAGTCCGCGGCCACCGAGCTCTCGGCCACCCTGCGCGGGCTGAGCCAGCTGGCGCTCGCGCACCCGGAGGTGCAGCTGCGCGTCGCCAACAACGGGCGCCCGGTGCTGACCGCGCCCGCGGCGGCCACGCTCAAGGAGCGGATCGGCGCGCTCTGGGGCTGGGACCTGGCGGGACGGCTGCTCACGGTGCAGCGCGAGGAGCACGGCGTGCGCGTCCACGGGCACGCCAGCCCGGCCGACGTCACGCGCGGCGGGCGCGACGACGTCATCGTCGTCGTGAACGGCCGCCCGGTCCGGGATCCGGCGCTCCTGCAGGCGGTGCTCGCAGCGTACCGGCCGATCCTCGCGCGCGACCGCTTTCCGCTGGTGGTGCTCGCGGTCGACATGCCGCCCGCCGACGTCGACGTCAACGTGCACCCCACGAAGGCGTGGGTGCGCTTCCGACACCCCCGGCTCGTGCAGGAGCTGCTGGCGGCCGCGCTCCACGACGCGCTCCAGCAGCCGACCTCCGTCCCGGGCGCCGTCGACTGGTCGAGCGCGGGCGCGGCGGCATCGGGCGCGCCGGTCGCCGCCGCGCGCGCCGGGCAGAGCGCGCTGTTCGCCGAGACGGCGGCGCCGTACACGAAGGCGGTCCGGTTCGGACGCGTGCTCGGGCAGGTGCAGGACACCTTCATCGTCGCCACCACCGACGACGAGGTGTTCTTCCTCGACCAGCACGTCGTCCACGAGCGGGTCCTGTTCGAGCGTCTCGAGACGGAGCTGGCCGCCGGCGGGGCGGCCTCGCAGGCGCTGCTCTTCCCGGAGCCGGTGGACCTGCCGCCGGCCGCCTGCGCGCTGCTCGAGCGCTGGCGCGCGCCGCTCGAGCGCCTGGGCTTCGGCTTCGACGTCGAGCCAGCGGGGGATGTCGTCATCACCGCGGTCCCGACGCTGCTGAAGGGCGACGAGCCGCGACGCCTGCTGGAGGCGGCCGTGGACGAGCTCGGCGGCCCCAAAGCCGGGGAGCCGGCGGTGGACCGCGCGCTCGCGTTCGTCGCCTGCCGCGCCGCCGTCAAGGCCGCCACGCCGCTCGCCCGCGAGGAGATGGAGCGGCTCGTGGCCGATCTCGCGCAGACGCGCACGCCGTACTTCTGCCCGCACGGACGGCCCATCGTGAGCCGCGTGTCGATGCACGACATCCGGCGCGAGCTGAAGCGGACGTGGTAGCGGGAGCGTAGACTCCAGGGGAATGGCTGCTGCGCGCCCCCCGCTGCTCGTGATCGCCGGCCCCACCGGTGTCGGCAAGACGGCCGCGGCCGTCGCCCTCGCCGCTCGCGTGCCGCTGGAGGTCATCAGCGCCGACTCGCGGCAGGTCTACCAGGGCATGGACGTTGCGACGGGGAAGCCGACGGCAGACGAGCGCGCCGCCGTCCCGCATCACCTGATCGACGTGGTCGAGCCCGATCAGGCCTTCGACGCCGCCCGGTTTGCCGCCGCCGCCCGCGACCTGATCGCTGCCGTCCACGCCCGCGGGCGACTGCCCGCCGTCGTCGGCGGCACCGGCTTGTACATCCGCGCATTGCTGCGCGGGCTCGACCCCGCCGTGCCCGCGGACCCGGCGTACCGCGCGGAGCTGGCGGCGG